>NZ_JARLJK010000082.1:0-2198 GCF_031291215.1 Silvimonas sp. | reverse complement strand
GTGAGCGGCTGCGGAACTGCGGCGCAACAATTCGATCCCGATGTCAACGACCCACCACCCTGCGGCATTCGTGCAGACCTGTATATCTCGGTTCGTTCGGAACAGCAGCTGCCTATCAGATGATTCCGTTTGCTCTCGAGGCTCATGGTGCGATCGGTGAGTCGGCTCGTCAGCTGCTTCAGAAGTTGGTGAGTCACGTCGACGTCATGTCCGGTCACGCCTTCCTCCAGCAGGCGTACGCGCGTCTCAGTGTCGCTCTCCAGTCAGCGAATGCTGCGATCACGATCGGCGGTCTCCAGCGTCTGCGCGTGAATCAGCTGTCGTGCGACCGACCGATGAGTCCGGGACTCGGCCAGCGCGCATTCGCCTCACGACGACGCATGGCGCGTCACATCGCTGAGGTCCACTCGATGAAGGTGAACCTCAGCGCCGCCTTCCATGGCGGTTTCGGCCAGGGTGCACTGGCCGCAGCGGCGTAAGGCGGTCCCGTGCGCGAGGCGCTGCTGCTGATCGTCGCTTCCGCTTCTCTCTAAATCGCATTGCATTTTGTTTGCGCTTGCTCTAGCTTATTGCACATACAATATTTTCCTTTGCTCGTGCACTGGCCGTAGCGGCGAAAGCGGCTCGCGCAGGCGCTACTGCCGATCGTCGCTTCCGCTCCTCTCTAAAACGCACTGCATCTTGTTTGCGCTCGCTCTTGCCCATTGCACATATAGTCTACATCAGACGCTCTAGCTTATTGCACATACAATATATTTCCAGACGCGCGTACGCCTGCTGGAGGATGGCGTGGCCGGTTCGCGTAGTCGGGCTGAGCTGTATGGATGAGAAGTGAGCGCTAGTAGAGCAGCGATAACGCGGGGGGTACCATAGCTAATGCAATGCGCGAGCGAGCGAATGATTGTGGCATGCTGCGCGCGTTGCGTGCGTGCTTGCCGGTAGCGGTCTTACGCCGCCACGGAGGAAGATGCTCGCCTTTTGCAATCGCATCGCTCTAGCATCTAGCATACACGTGTATTCTCGAATCACATTGCACTTCATTATTGTTTGCTCAAGTTTATCGCACATACATCGTGACGCTGCTCGAGCCAGTGTGCTTGCTGTTGTCTACACGCGATGCGACTGCACCGCGCGTCACCTCGCACAGGTCCGCACCAGTCGGACGGATCTGCAGACTACGGCTAGGGACGATGACGACGCACTCACCCATGCGATGCCGTCAAAACTCAGCATCTCGACGTAATTGGGCCGATTTCACGTTACCGGTTCCTGGAATAGTGAATTGCTCCAAATGCGACCGCTGTGCTTCAGTGAACTTCTCATACAGGTCACCGTAGTACACGTAAAACCTACCGTCGTTGGTTCCCTTCGAGTAGCAGTTGAACAGAATGCGCAATCCACCACGAAGTCGACTCGGAGTATCGGCAGCAAAGTACACAGGAAGTCCGTAGCCGTGCTCGCCGAAAGTGTGCCCGATGGATCGAAGTCGAGGGTCCGATGCGTATGCTTGAAAATCTGGCTCGAAGCCGCCTCGTCGTGGTGGTTCGTACTCCCAGTCGCCGGCTGTATAGTTCGTAGCACGTTCTTGTGCGGTTGGAGGTTGTCGCGAGCGTTCGTGCGCGACAGCTGCAGCCACAGAGTCTGCTTTCGATTGGCAATGATGGTGATGTACGTTGACAGGTGCCGTGTGAAGAGAACCGATCGTATTTCCTTGAAACAACTGGCCGGAGACGTTACCGTGGTTCTGATAGTTGTGAGTTGTTGATTGAGAAGCTGCTGCAGCAGAAGTAGGAACACCCGTCTCCTCTGCAGCAGAAGTGCGGCACCGCTTCGATGATGGCTCCGAAGTGTCATCCCCTGTGATGAGGCAGGAACCTCCATAATTGTGACAGGCGCTGCTAGGATACGAATGCAGACCTGTCAGAGGTGAGAATACTGTATGTATTATCGTACCTGTGTCCTCTGTACTCTACCTCTCCACTGGCATGTGCAAGGTGTGCACTGCCAGTCATTTATTCCAGTTGGCCTTCGGTCGCCAGTCATTTATTCAAAGTCTTTGAATAAATGACTGGCAACGGTCGGCCAACGTTCGGCCAACGTTCTCTTTTTCTCTCGTGCGGCCCTGCTTGTGCCGCACTTCCCGTTCGCACGCTCGTACTGATCATACAGCGCGCTCAACGACACTCCACACACACACT
>NZ_JARLJK010000081.1:0-1210 GCF_031291215.1 Silvimonas sp. | reverse complement strand
TCGAGGAGCGCGCCGACTGGCAGGCCACGCACGCCCGCGCCAGGCCACGCCGAAGAGCTACGCCGATCGGCGGATCTTGTAAGCCTGGCTGGGTGTGGGGCATCCTCCTGGTGCAGTGCAGCGTGTACACTCCGACACCGTCGGGTGTGCGTCCACCCCATTCGTGTGAACGCCGCCGCTCACTCGTCGCTGTGGCGGTGGCGCACACGATCTGCCGACGCACATCTTCAGCGACAGGGCCCCGGGATGCACCCGGTGTGGCCTCAGCCTGGCTCGCGCGCACGTCGTGCTGTTGGCGCAAGTGATCGGTGCCCGATTGGCCACCAGCTTGACTTGGGAATATCGTTGGGCCCAGTTGACAGTAAACTTGCCACACGCTCTCCGATCGACCTCCGATGGGTGACAGTGGGTCGATCCCGTCTGATTCGCGTCGTCCGAACTTCCACACGCGCAACGACCGCGACGACTCCAGCCAACGCGGGCGGAGGTTCCACGTCGTTACACCTCGACCAGGTAGCCCGTGTGTGTGTGTGTGCAGCCGATGGAGACGAGGCAGCGTGAGGACAGCCAGGCGAAGGTTGCGATACGATCGAGCTGGGACGAGGCAGACGATCCATCAGCCACGGCTGCGTTCGTGCTCGCCTGTTCTAGCACCGCACGTCGTCCGTCGACATCGGCACACCGCACGCCGCACGTCGCTGGTGTCGCCCGGTGTCGTCGCCACTGCATCGCTGTGTGGCTCGCGAGTGAGTCCATGGTCAGCGCGCGAGAGAAGAAGGGGAGCGGCGGCGGGTGGACTATCGAAGGTGAGCACGAGGGAGCGCGCGGTGAGTCAGCCCAGGCCACCAGGCAACGATGCTGCTGTGCATGCCACACCACGCAGCCGGGCCGACCTGACCTGCTCACAGGGCCCTACCCAATGGCCTGTTGGTCTGGCCGCTGGCGCCGTCGCGCTCACTGAGGAGGCCAAACAGAAACAGGACAGCCATGCTTATGAAGCAGAGATTGGATGATGGATTCAATGCCACCAGTACACGCTTTGATACAAGTTATACATGTTGGCAGAGTTTAATTGACTGACAAGCGTGGATTCAAAGCACCAGTGCGGTTGAGGTGAAATCGTCCAAGACGGCAATGACTGCGACAACAAAAGAACACATCAACAGGGAGGATACAAGACTACACTCGGAATATTATGCCAGTGATAGAT
>NZ_JARLJK010000010.1:0-1161 GCF_031291215.1 Silvimonas sp. | reverse complement strand
GCGGAGCTGTCGATGCGAAGGCTAAGTCAGCCTAGCCAGCAAGCAGAGCTCGCAAGTGCAGCCAATCAGCGACGCCAGCGAGTGCAGCCAATCAGCCACACCGCGCTGGCGTGCGATAACCAGCCGCAGCCTCGAGTTCAGCCGCTGCATTCGAGCTCAGTCCATCGGCAGCGCTCATCGGCCGTGCCCTCCAGCGTGGCCATTTTGCCGCGCCGCCCGAGCCGTAAGCGCGGCCGACAAGCCACACCAGTCGGCAAGGCATGCATGCAGATCAGTCCAAATAGCTGGAGGGCTGGAGAAGGATCAGATTGTCGAGACAGCGTTCCGAGTGTATGGTCAGTTATCGTACAGGACCAGACGCGCTGCGCAGGAGGCGACGCAAGCAACCGCGACTACGGCTTGGTCAGCAGTTCTGTTGAGCGAGCCGTCTTCCGTTGATGATCCAGACATCGCCTGTTCGTTCCACACGCGCCGCAGAAGCGGAAGCCGAGCGCTTATGGATGCGTGCTGTGTGAGCGCGTGGGGATCAGCAAGTGCGACAACTTCCTTGTCAGCCTGGAGAATCGCGTCGGTGCCACTGTCGAGCCGGAACTGCTGCTGCTGCTGCTGCTGCCAGATCTGGAAGATGACCATCTTCGAGGTGGGGGGATACCGGCGGGGTTGAACATCGATGTTAGCGAACGAAGACCATCTCGAAGACCACCTCTTGGGCGTCAGCGAGCTGACTTGGGTGTTGCGGGCTTGTGCTCCTTGCAGCGAACAGCATCGGAAGGAGCCGCACGACAACACGGCTCGCACATGCGGCGAGCGCAGTTCTTGTTGCGCTGCTTTTTCTTGGAGCGGCAGGCTTCCTTGGACTCGCAAGGACCTGACATGCCCAGCTGACCCAAAGCCTTGGCTAATTCGTCCTGCCGCTTGAGTGGAACCCATCGCGACCGCCACTCCCACGCAGCGACCGGAGGAAAAGGGAGATGAGCGCGAGCCGAGCCTGGAAGACGAAGCGAACGACCGACGAGCGACGTGGAGTGATCGCTTCTTTGTGACGCATCGACATGTATGACCAGCGATGAAACCGTCGGCAGCAGGGCAGTTGCACCGGTTGACGAAGCAGCAGCTGATGGGGACCCAACAGTAGGTTGCAGCCAAAGCAGACCGTCGTCG
>NZ_JARLJK010000080.1:0-2221 GCF_031291215.1 Silvimonas sp. | reverse complement strand
GCTTCAAATTGTAGGCGGATCGAGGTGGCGCTGCAGGGGCTGTGTTGTGGTGACGGCTCCTGTGTTGTGGTGCGGGTGTGTAGTGTGAGGCTGAGTGATGGAGAGTGGTTGGAGTGTGTTGGTGGATGAGTGGTGTTGTGTGGGGGTTGGGTTTGGCGGCTGCAGTGGACGGGAGGGTACGACGCGTGGGGGTGGGGGGGTGGGGGCGTCGGGGGGTGGGGGTGTGTGGGGTGGGAGTGGTTCAACTCGGTGGGCTGATCGAGTTGGCGGTGCGGGGGCTGGGTTGTGGTGACGGCTCTTGTGTTGGTTGAGGGTGTTGGCGGTGTGGGGCGTGTAGTGTGAGGCTGAGTGATGAGAGACGTTGGAGTGTGTTGGTATGTCTGGCCGCTGCTGCAGTGGGCGGACTGTGGTGGTGGTCTCCCGGTGCGCGTGCCGGTTGCGGCGCGTGGGGGAGGGTTGGAGGGGTGTGAGGGTGCAGGGGCTCAACTGGTCGAGTTGGTGATGGAGTGTTCGCTGGAGCTGTGGGGCGGTGTGGAGTGTGAGGGCAGCGAGGGCAAGTTTTGGAGAGAGTGAAGTGTGTAGGGAGCGTGTGGAGTTTCGTGGGCGTTGAGAGGGGTCTGGCGGCTGCGGGCAGGGGGCGGGATGGCGGTGGCGGTCTTGCGATGCGGGGTGGCAGTGTGAGCTGCGGAGGGTGTGCCCGGCCGGCGGTGCGAGGGTGAAGCAATGGTGTGGCGCAGAGGGGCCTGTGCGTTGCTGGAGTGGGGGCGGGCGCGGGGTCAGGCCCTGCGGGAGGCTGTGGCCGCGTGTGCCGGGCATGGGACACGCGGCCGGCTTGCCCGGAATGTTTTGGGGTATGTGTCCTGACGCGTTTCGTTTCAAGTTGTGCCTCGGCCATGGTGTGGGCCGCCGCTGCGGCTCTGGTCTGCGCTTGCTGTGTGTATCTGTGGTGGTGAGTGGTGTGGGTTGTATGGTCCGGAGGCGGCTGGTGGCCTTGGGGCTGCGGGGCCAGGTGCGGCATCCCACCATGGCCGGGCGCCAGGCTCGGGGTGTGGGCCTGTGGCTTGCGTGAGGCAATGGGTCATGAGCTGGTGGGTGTGCTGTGCTGTGTGGTGTCCGGGGGCCAAGGTGGCTGGCATCCCCACTCGCTGATCGTGGTTGATCCTTGGCAGGTGTCCCCATTTGGACAGCGCCTACGTCTTGGGCATGTGTCGTGCATGCACTGTGGCCTCCCAAGCAGTGTTTCGCCTGGGATGGGAGCGTGGTTACTGTGCTGGCTTGCGGCCAGTGGCCAGGCTCTCATGATGGTCATGGTGACGGCGTGCCGGGTCATGTCCGAGTTCGTGGCGGCGGTTGTCAGCGTGGTTGCAGTGTTTGCGATGATGTCATGCTGGTGCCGGTACTGGGTTTGGTGCTGCCAGTGGGTGTGGTGGCGATTCAATTCCGTCACTGCTGGGATTGGGGCCCTGATTTGCTGCCAGCACTGCTGCTGTGGTGATGTGGATTCTGGTACTGGAGTGGGTGTGGGTGTGGGTCGTCATTGTCTGCACAGTTGAGGTGGCTGTGGTCGTCGTTGTCTGCACACTGGCAGTCGAGGCGGCTATGACCTCTCCGTTTTCATTCTGATGGGCGCACTGGTTGCGTTGGTTGTCCAATCTGTTGTTGTCGTCATCGTAGCTGTGCCTGTGGCATCGTGCTGGCCATGCTGTCCTTGCGGCCACAGTGGTGGTTTTGGGTCATCGTCCTCGTTGGGGCTGTGGTCGTGGTGGCTGACACTCCCTGCTGTCTGTGCTACCACAGTGGCGGCATTGGTGATCGGTGTCATCAACGCGGCTGCGGCTGTGTCAGTGGCGTTGAGCCTGCCATGCTCAGGCTGTCAGTGTGGACGCAGTGGTGGCATTGGTCGCTGCCGTGGTCGTCATCATCTCTGTGGCTGTTCCAGTGGCAATGGCCTTGCTATGGTGGCAGTGTGGTGGCGGTGGCGGCTCGTGTCACGCCGGTGGCACTGGCAACGGGCACTCAATGCTGCCCGTGTGAACTCAGTGGCGGCAGTGGTGGTCGTTGGCGTCGTTGCGGCTGTTGCGGCTGTGTCAGTGGTGGCTGGTGCTCCTCGCTGTCAGTGTGGCCACAGCAGCAGTGGCACTGGTGGTAGCTGTTGCCATTGGTCACCGTTGTGTTGGTGGCGTCGTGCTTGCCGTGCTGTTGATGCGGTCACTGACAAAGG
>NZ_JARLJK010000079.1:0-1477 GCF_031291215.1 Silvimonas sp. | reverse complement strand
GTTGCGCTGTTCGCTCTTGTACCAGTGGGAGAGTCCCGACCACAGCGGCATGACGCAGAACAGGCTCAGCATGATCAGCACCGGCCCGCGCCGGCGATAGACCAGGAAAGCGCAGATCAAACCAATGGGCAGCGCCAGCAGGATGAGGTTCGCGAAAATGGGCAGGGCGTATTGGTCCTTGTCAAAGGCCATGGCAATGTGCTGCGGCAACTGGGACAGGCTGATTTTGCCGGCCGGCCCGTAGTACAACTTGCCCGCCACATCGGTCAGACTGGACACCGCCAGCACCACCGCCACCGCGGCGACCACGAAGCCCCACAGCCGTATCTTCTGGTAATGGGTGGCCGTGTACGCCGCCATGAGGGTCAGCCCGTAGCCGATCATCATGGCAAACAAGCCGTGCGAAGCGGTGAAGAAAACCTTGTTCAAGTCCTGCGAGGCGCGGTCGGGCGAGACGTTAATGAGAATGACCAGCAACACGGACAGGCAGAAATAAATGGCCACCAGGCCGATGATCCACGAGCGTTCGCGCTTGTGGAGTTTCCAGAGATAGGCGAAGGGCAGCAGGCCGATGAAAACATAGACCAGGCTGAATGACTCGGACAGCCCCAGCGCAATGTACTTGAGCTGGAAGGCGAAATGTTTGGGATCGGAAAAGATGTTGTAACTTGTAATGGTTTCATACTGGCCGCGGCTCAGGGCGTGGAAGAAGCCTTCCACGGTGCGCGGATAGCCCCATTGCATCGGCGGATCGGTCATGCACGAAACCGGCTCATATAAATAAACCAGCACACCGCAAGTCCAGGCGATCAGCATGATGGAGCACGGCAGCCATTCAGTCAAAAAGCCTCTGGTTTCAAAGACCAGCCAGATTGCGGCGCCAATGGAGCCGATGCCAACGATGAAGAACAGGTCTTTTTCAATGCCGCTCATGTGTTGCAGCGCCGGCACGGAGCTCATGCACAGCAGTCCAATAATGAACGCAATGCTGTTGCCGATGAACAGGTCGCGGCCCAGGCGGGGCGAGGCCAGCGCGATGGCCACTTCCAGCCCCATGGCGCCCAGCAGTAGCGTCTGGTGGATCGTTATGCACAAGCCATAGAGAAACATGGCCAGATATAGATACCGCCGCTGCTGCGGCGCATACATCCACCGCATGATGCACGCCAGCACGGCGATCAGCCACGGCACGCCAAACAGGGAAATGCGGTTGATCACCACCGACTCGCTCCACATGAAGATGTCCAGCCCCAGCAGCGTGCCCGCCACGAAACCCGACACCGAGCAGATGGCGTTTTCCCATTTGCGCGGCAGGCCCTTGATGGCCTCCACCCCCTCGATCAACATGCTGCTGCCGCGCGAAACCATCAGCGCCAGCAAGCCGCAGCCCATGGCTGCCGCGAAGGATTCGCCCACTTCCACCCGCCAGGCCACGTTGCCAAAGGGCAGAATGGCCGTCCAAAACCAGGCGTAAACC
>NZ_JARLJK010000078.1:0-3741 GCF_031291215.1 Silvimonas sp. | reverse complement strand
GCTGACGAGCATGCCGGGCAACCCGCATCTGCCGCCCGGGACCACCCCAAATCTCTTTTACCCATAGCGCATCCTATGGGGCTCCGCGGGTCGTACCTGTCCGGGTTTAGTACGCCTATCGGCGCCCGAAACCCTTCGACTAACCGGGAAGTCTATTTTCGATGACGACGGGCGCGAAGCTGCTATCCCTTTTCCCGCTTGCCTTACCTGCAACCGCAAGCCAGTCTCTTGCTTTTCCTAAAATATAACTGTCATCGCTGCGCCCCCGGATCCATAACCCGTTGTTTTTTCGAATCTGGTGAGCTATTCACGGATTCCACTGCACCGAGAATTCGAGGCATCTACTTACGTTGATGTCCCGAATTCTGGCTCCATGCTGTTGAAGTCGTTACTGGAGCATAGCCGCATGCTCTCAATATTCAACCTTTCTTCCCACCGCTACCTTGGTTAGGCGGAGTGGAGTTCCCACCTTGGCTGGTCGTGGGAGTGTGCCCACCCTGCGCCGGAGCGGTATTCGGGGCTACTGCAATAGGTTGGTAGCCGTGGGTGCTCACGTTGGGGCGAGGCTGGTAGCCGTCCTGCGCGATACTTGGGGTGCGTCGATTAGTCATAATTTTTATCCTTTTGGCCAAAATTCAATAGTTTGTATTTGTTGGTGAGTAATGAGCACGCCAGAATCCCGCCCTACCCATTTTCCGCTCTTTTTAATTTCGTAGACCTTCTCAATGAAGATATCGCGTTCTTTGGATGTTGAAGATATGAAGGACTTTTCACTCAGAACGCCGCCCCATTGCTTTCCATCTTTTAGGACCACCAAAACCCATGACTCTGGCACACCAGAGAATTTCCAATCCCATGCGCTCGCTACAGGGTGAACTGTAGTCAAGCCAAATTTTGCTAGGAATTTTCTAAGCCACTGCTTCCGAACATTTATCCCAGATACTACACCCAGAATCGCCGGGCCTATAAACTCTATAAAGACCCAACCTACCTTCTCGCATCCGTTGGCTGATACCACCTTGACCGCGTACATACCGGGGGCAATCAAAAACCAAATTGCATGGTATATGAGAGAAATGGCAACGTAGGTGGCAAGGCCGACTTTGAAGTCAGGTATCTTCCCATCAAGGAACTGGGCGCGTACATACAGGGCTATCATCCCCGGCACAGCGAAGATGAAAAATAACTGGATTTTTTGAGCGTCTAAAAGCTCCAAGTTGACTGCCTCTCTGAGGTCCGCACGATGATGATCAAAGCATCGTCAGACGTTAATGTGACGGGTACTACGCCCTGAATTCGTGGAATTAAGCGGAGCCCTTGGCGCGCCGACAGCACGCCAAGGGCTTTCAATTTATCAATGAGTAGCAACGATCAACTGCCAGCGAATCGCCCCTTGCGTTGCCGAGTGCTGATGATGATTCTGGGGCGGCAGGGGATGCCCCTCGACCGACGCAGCATTAATCCCACACCCAACACAGCGGTAAATGCCTGAATGAGGCGTTCCTGTGCCGGGATGTGAAACATGGTCAAAGGCTAGGCTCGAAGAGTGAGCCAAGGCTTGCGGGTACTTGTAAAAAGCCATAGTCAAGTTGCCTTCGAAATAGGCCAAACCGAACTTGACGTGCCGCCCTGCTTCGACGATTGTCAAAGCCTCAGAAGGGGAGATACGCAAGCCGATTTCGGCCAAGTTTCAACCAGCGCCGGTCAGCCCTTCCTAGGGGGTTGCTCGGCGTTTCTGTGCCTGCAATGCAAAGAACCGTAATTACGTATTGATGCCCCCGGCTTTGCAGCCACCGCCCAACTGTGCCCCAATCAGAATCCGAGACAAGGGGGTAAATAGCCGCCACCCGATTCCACTCGTCGCACGCACGATTCGCTTCATCGCTACAGTTAATGAACGCACCGCAGAAAGCCGCGACTTTTCCGATGTAGTTAGATGCGACCTACGCGCCAACTAACGACCGGAAATCCGAAACGAAACTGTGCATAATGGGCCTGCCCTGACCCGCCAGGACGCTTATCCACGCATATCGTTGGGGAACTCAGCGCGCGCACCAACGTCGGCAACAACTCCGAGTCGGACACCTTGTACGGGTTGCTCAACCGAAAATCTGGCGCCAGTAGTCCGATTGCGGATCCTATTTTGTGCAACGACGACTTGCTGCCATCGTTAGGCGGTGAATGTACGGCTGCTTCCGATTTGCCGGTTTTAACGTGCAAGCGGCGGCATTGTTGGCGCACCACGGCATTGCGGCCTCTCCCGTCATTGGGGATGCGGTCGGTTCTTGCAGCATGCGTCGCACTTAGCTATATGGTTAGCCAAGGAGGTGCCTTATGGCTCAGTTCTCGGTTCACGATGCCAAGACCAACTTGTCCCGTCTGATCGCTGACGCCTTGGCGGGCGGTGAGGTGGTGATCGCGCGTGGCAGTGTGCCGGTGGTGCGGCTTGTGCCGGTCGAGCCGGTTGGGTGCCGCGTGTTCGGAGCGCTGAAGGGCAAGATCGCTCTGGATGCGAGCTTCCATGAGCCGCTGCCCGAGGATGAGCTGGATGGGTGGAATCTCGCTTGAGGCTGCTGCTGGATACGCACGCCTTGATCTGGTGGCTGGCGGGTGATGAAGCCTTGAGCCGCCGCGCCCGTGAGGCCATTGCCGATGAAGCCAACACGATTGCAGTGAGCGCGGCGTCGGCGATGGAAGTCGCCACCAAGTTCCGCATCGGCAAGCTGCCGGGCGCCGCGTTGCTTGCGCAGGACTTTGAGGCCATCATCGCCGCGCAGGGGTTCGCCGAACTGTCCATCAGCGTCCATCATGCCCGCCTCGCGGGTGAGATGAACATCATCCACAAAGACCCGTTCGACCGCTTCCTGATCGCCCAGGCACTGGCCGAGGGCATGCTGCTGGTTTCCAACGAAGCCTTGTTCGACAGTTTCGCCGTCCAGCGACTCTGGTAGAAGCCAGCCCTCGTTACCCCGCAGGCGCCGCCGTCGACTGACGCACCAGCAGTTCGTGCGCGTGGAGCACGGGCGGCGGCGCGGGTTCGCCCGCGAGGAGTTTGAGCAGGCCGTCGGTGGCGGTCATGGCCATGTCGAACACGGGTTGGCGTACCGTGGTCAGCTTGGGCATGATCAGGCGGGCGATGTCGGAATCGTCGAAGCCGGTGACCGACAGGTCGCCGGGGATCGACAGGCCCGCTTCGCGCGCGACGGTCATGGCGCCGACCGCCATGTCGTCGTTTTGTGCCAGAATGGCGGTCGGGCGCGGGCCGGGGCGTGACAGGATGCGGCGCATCGCCGCCTCGCCGCTGGCGAAGGTAAAATCGCCCGGCTCGAAGCACAGTGCGTCTTCGCCGATGTCATGCGCGGCAAAAGCGCGGGCGTAGCCTTCGCTGCGCGCGGCGCTGGCGCGGTGAGTCGGATCGCCGAGGATCACCGCCAGCCGCCGATGGCCGAGCGCGAGCAGGTGTTCGGCCACTTCGCGCGCCGCCGCCGTATCGTCGAGCAACGAGCAGGCGCCCCGCCCCGGCTCCAGCTGCGGCGCTATCCGGCCATAGTGGATGCCTGCCGCATCGAGGCGGTCGAGCACGGCCAGTTCGTCGCTGCCTGGCGGGGCCAGCACCACGCCGTCGAGCGCCGCCGAGCGCAGGAATTCGAAGAAATCATCGGGCCGCGCGCAGACATCGCGAAACGGCAGGATGATCATGCGATAGCGTTCGTCGGCCAGCCGTTCGAGCACGCCGCGCTG
>NZ_JARLJK010000009.1:0-189298 GCF_031291215.1 Silvimonas sp. | reverse complement strand
GTTGCTGTTGCTGTTGCTGTTGCTGTTGCTGTTGCTGTTGCTGTTGCTGTTGCTGTTGCTGTTGCTGTTGCTGTTGCTGTTGCTGTTGCTGTTGCTGTTGCTGTTGCTGTTGCTGTTGCTGTTGCTGTTGCTTTTAGCTCCCCTCTTCTGAAAGAGGGGCAGGGGGGAGATGGCTGCAATGTGGAATTCACCGTTGCTGTCTGATCCACCCAAAAACCAATCTCCCCTAACCCCTCTTTGGAAAAGAGGGGAACTGGTATCGCGGTTAATTCCAGATTCATCATCCTTGCTTAGCCACGCCGACCGAGGGAACGCAGGATGCGCGTAAAGACCCCTGGCCAACAGACGGTTCGTTTCGGCTTTTGACCTTGGGCCCCGTCGGCGCTTGCGCCCGGGTCGCCTTTTGCTATCCCGCTCTGCGGGACTTTTGGTTACTTTTCTTTGGCGAAGCAAAGAAAAGTAACGTGCCCCCGGCCACCGCCGGGTATCAAAAGCCTTTAAACCCCGTGCCGAAGGCACTAACAAAACAAGCTTTTACAGTTGCAGTTAAAAATTTCGTATTTGGGACAACCATTCAAACAACCCGGACGCTCAGCCCCTCATGACCGAACAACCCATCCTCCCGCTTTGGGCAAAACAATCCATCAACCTCGCCGACCCGCGGTTGGGTGCGCTCGCCATCGCCGCGAGCGATGAATTCTTCGCCCCACTCTCCCGTATGCTCAACCCCGAGCCCGCCGTGTTCATCCCCGGCAAATACGACGACAACGGTAAATGGATGGATGGCTGGGAAACGCGCCGCAAACGCACCATGGGCCACGATTGGTCGATCATCAAACTGGGTCGCAAAGGCGTGATTCACGGGTTCGATGTCGACACCAGCCACTTCACCGGCAACTACGCGCCAGCGGTATCAATTGAAGCCACCAGCAGCGCCAGCGACAACCCTGCCGATCTGGCTCAGGTACAGTGGCAAGAAGTGTTGGCCTCCACCAGCCTGTCCGGTAACTCACACCACTTTCTGCCTGCCACCACTCATGGTGAGTTCACCCATCTGCGTATCCACATCTATCCAGATGGTGGCATCGCCCGTTTGCGCGTGTATGGCCAGCCGGTAGGCGCGTTTGATGAGCCCGGCAAGCTGTACGATCTGGCCGCGCTGGAAAACGGCGGGCGGGCGGTGGCGTTTAATGATGCTCACTTTGGCGTGGCGTCTAACCTGCTGCTGCCAGGACGCGGTATCAATATGGGGGATGGCTGGGAAACCCGCCGTCGCCGCGAACCGGGCAATGACTGGTGCATTATCCAGTTGGGCACGTCAGGAATCGTCGAGCGCATTGAAGTCGATACCGCGCACTTCAAAGGCAATTATCCGGATCGTTGCATGATTCAGGCTGCGCGCATGGACGGTGGTACGGATCAATCCATCATCACCCAAAGCATGTTCTGGCCGGTGTTGCTGGATGAACGCAAGCTGCAGATGGACCACATCCACAGTTTTGCCGATGGCATTGCCGCGCTGGGGCCAGTAACGCATGTACGGCTGAATATCATTCCAGATGGCGGGGTTTCGCGCCTGCGCATCTGGGGCAAGGTCGCGCCATGAGCGAGCCGCTGCCACTGACGGTTGAATGGCTGACGGCCGAGGCGTTTGCGCCGTTTGGCGATGTGATCGAAGCCAGCGGCGCGGACCGGCACTTCCCCATTAATGGCGGCAATACTGAGCGCTATCACGACCTGATGAAGATTGAGGTCGACAACGACGGTCATCCCATCGTCAGTATTTTTCGCGGGCTACCGCGCAAGCTGCCCTTTGCTGTGACCATGCTGGAACGTCATCCCAAGGGTAGCCAGGCGTTCATGCCACTGAATGGACGGCAATATCTGGTGGTGGTGGCACCGCGCGGCGAGGCAGTAACGGTGACCGATATCCGCGTGTTTCTGGCTCACGGCAGCCAAGGTGTGAACTACGCTGCGGGTACGTGGCACCATCCGTTGCTCGCGCTGGATGAAACATCAGATTTTCTGGTGATCGACCGCGCCGGGCCGGGCAACAATTGCGATGAAATCACGCTGGAGCGTGCTGGCGTCATCCCGTTGCCACTGCCGTAGTTCGCGCCCGCGTAGCCCGGATGAAGCAACGCGAGAATCCGGGAGCCATGCCTGCCACAAGCACATCCGGATGGAGGTCCGTGATCGCCCAGGCAAGCGATGGCCGTTTCACGCCCAAATAGCCCAACCCAATGGCATCCATCCCACAGCGCCAACGCCACATCTACCCGCGCCAAGGCTTCCCGCTATAATGCCCCTTTCACCCATATCCCAACAAAACTGCCGCGCTCCGTGATCCGGGCCGCCGCCAGGAGCCTGAATGCAACCGTACGCATCCCGCCGTCAGCAGCTTATTGATACCCTCGCCCCTGGCGTGCTGATTCTGCCCACCGCCCCGGAACAAACCCGCAACGCCGACTCCACCTATCCCTATCGCTACGACTCCAGCTTTTATTATCTGAGTGGCTTTCAAGAGCCCGAAAGCCTGGTGGCGCTGGTAATTGGTGATCAAGCCCAATCCGTGCTGTTTTGTCGCGATAAAGACGAAACCCGCGAAATCTGGGATGGCTTTCGTTATGGCCCGGCAGCGGCTAAAGAAGCGTTTGCGTTTGATGGCGCATTTACTATTGATGAACTCGATACCGAGATCGTCAACCTGCTGAAAAACCAGCCGCGCGTTTACTTTGCGCTGGGCGCAGATGCCGCTTGGGATGCCCGCTTGACTGGCTGGCTGAATGCCGTGCGCGCTCAATCACGGACCGGCGTGACTGCGCCGACCGAAATCATCGACCTTGGTCCGATTCTGGCCGAAATGCGTGTGTTCAAAGACGAACACGAAATCGCCAGCATGCGCCGTGCCGGGCAGATCAACAGTGAGGCACACAAACGCGCCATGCTGGCGGCCAAGGCCGGTCTGCATGAATACGCGGTGGAAGCCGAACTGCAGCACGAGTACTACCGCAACGGCAGCCGTTTTCCGGCGTATACGTCCATCGTCGCTTCCGGCCCCAATGCCTGTGTGCTGCATTACGACCGCAATGACCGTCTGATGCAGGAAGGCGATTTGTTGCTGATTGACGCCGGTTGCGAAATCGACGGTTACGCCAGCGACATCACCCGCACCTTTCCCGTTAATGGCCGCTTCAGCGCGCCGCAAAAAGCCATTTATGAACTGGTGCTGGCCGCACATGCCGCAGCACTGGATAAAGCCCGTCCCGGCAATCGTTATACCGACATGCATAACGCCGCCGTGCGCACGCTGGCCCAAGGTCTGATTGACTTGAAGTTTCTGACCGGCACGGTGGATGAAGTCATCGAGAACAAGACTTTCCGCCAGTTTTACATGCACGGCACCGGCCACTGGCTGGGGCTGGATGTGCATGATGCGGGCGCCTACAAGGTCAACGGCGAAGACCGCATTCTGGAAGCGGGAATGGTGTTTACCATCGAGCCGGGCTTGTATATCCGCCCAGCCGACAACGTGCCCAAAGAGTATGAGTACATCGGCGTGCGGATTGAGGACGATATCCTGCTCACCGCCAACGGCCCGGAGATTCTCAGCGACGATTGCCCGCGTAGCGTGGAAGACATCGAAGCCTTGATGAACCGTTACCCGGTCTAACCTCTGTACGGTGCGCATTAATGCGCACCGTTTGCCAAATTGCAGCACCTGAACGCGTTCGCATGCACAGCATGCAAACCCTACGGACTGCGCTGGTATGCAAACCGCATCGCCCATTCACAGGAAACACCATGATCGCGCGCCCTTTGCCTTGCCATGTAGATATCGCCATTGTCGGTGGTGGCCCGGTGGGCGCGCTGGTGGCGCAACGCCTGGCGCGTCAGGGCAAGCAGGCACTGGCCATTGAAACGCGCCAAAGTGTGGAAGACGGCCCGACCGATCCCCGCGCATTGGCGTTGTCCTGGGCCAGCTATCAAGCGCTGCTTGACGCCGGTTTGTGGCGCGATGGACTGGCGCCTACCGCAATCCAGCGCGTACATGTATCGCAACAAGGCTCGCTGGGCCGCACAGAACTGAACGCCAATGAACTCAATCTGCCGGCGCTTGGCTACGTGGTCAGCTACGACAAACTGGCACGGCTGGCGCTGGAGCAACTGACCCTCGGCCCGGCGCAACTGGCCTTGGGCACCACCGTCACCGGCGTCCGCAGTTTGTCGCGCTTTGCCGAACTGCAACTGGCCACCCACACCGGCCCGACCAGCATGACAGCACGGCTGGTGATTCTGGCCGATGGCGGCAAGCTGATCAGCCAGATCAATGGCGTGCAGCAAACCGTCAAACCGTATAACCAGCACGCGATTCTGGCCACGCTCACACCTGCGGTGCCGCATGCAGGCGTGGCGTATGAACGCTTTGCCGACGATGGCCCGCTGGCCCTGTTGCCGTATGGCGATGACTTCATGCTGGTGTGGACACAAACCCCGGAACAAGCCGAAGCGCGTCTGGCACTGTCGGACGAAGACTTTATGGCCGAAGTCGCGCAACGCTTTTCCGCCAGACTGGCGGGATTTTCCGCAGTCGGCCCGCGCCGCAGTTGGCCGCTGGCGCTCAAAACACTCGATTCAGTGGTCGCGCCGCGCATGGTCATGATCGGCAACGCCGCGCAAACCCTGCACCCGGTCGCGGGCCAAGGCTTGAACCTGGGCCTACGCGATGCCGCGGTGCTGGCTGATGTCATCGCCACCACACCGGCGCGTGAGTTGGGTGAAGCAGCCATGCTGCAGCGCTACGCCGCTTTGCGCCGCAAGGATGCAGGTGTGGTTACCGCGTTTACCGATAATCTGATTTCATTCTTTGATCGTCCGAACCCGATGTTCAAACATGCCCGCAGTTTGGGGATGCTGGCGATGGACCAGATCGGACCATTGCGGCGCGGATTTGCGCGGCGGATGGTGTACGGCGTGAAGTGAGGTGGTGCGCCCCAAGGACCCAGAAGTACGTAGCCCGGATGGAGCGCAGCGGGAATCCGGGGTTGCAATGAATCAACAGACCACCGGCATTTGAATTTGCCCATAGCGCCCCCGGATTCCCGCTAACGTTCCATCCGGGCTACAACGTCGCAGGATGCGGTTGGCACCCTGCGTCGCTTCAACACCTCAATGCGCGCAACCGCACTCGCCGTGAGATATCTCCACCTTCGCTGGCGAATGATCCACGGCCAAAACACCGTTCTTCGCCAGTTCCAGCCGCGCGCGACGAGTCGCTTCCAGCATGGTGTTCAATGCTGCCTCAGTCTCCGGCCAGCCACGCGTCTTCAGGCCGCAATCCGGGTTCACCCACAAGCGTTCTGCCGGAACCACTTCTGCCGCTTTGCGGATCAAGCGCAGCATTTCGTCCACCGGCGGTACGCGCGGGCTGTGGATGTCATACACGCCCGGGCCAATCTCGTTCGGATAGGCAAATTCGCCAAACCCGGCCAGCAATTCCATATCTGAGCGTGAGGTCTCGATGGTGATCACATCGGCATCCAGCGCGGCAATCGCCGGCAGAATGTCGTTGAATTCCGAATAGCACATATGGGTGTGGATCTGCGTTTCATCCTCGACACCACTGGCAGAAACCCGGAATGCTTGCCCGGCCCACGCCAGATAAGTCTGCCAGTCGCTCTTTTTCAGTGGCAAGCCTTCACGGAACGCGGGTTCGTCGATCTGGATCACGCGGATACCGGCTTGTTCCAGGTCGACCACTTCATCCCGAATCGCCAGCGCGATCTGCAGCGTGATATCGCTACGCGGCAAATCATTGCGTACAAACGACCACTGCAAGATGGTGACGGGGCCGGTCAGCATGCCCTTCATCGGCTTGGTGGTGAGGCTCTGGGCGTATTGGCTCCATTCCACCGTCATCGGCGTCGGGCGTGAGACATCGCCAAACAGGATAGGCGGTTTTACGCAGCGGCTGCCGTAGCTTTGCACCCAGCCATTGCGGGTAAAGGCAAAGCCGGACAACTGTTCGCCAAAGTACTCGACCATATCGTTGCGTTCCGGCTCGCCGTGCACCAGCACGTCGATACCCAGCTTTTCTTGTTTCCCCACCACCAGGCGAATTTCAGCCTGCATCGCAGCGCGATAGTCTTGCTCAGGCAGATTTCCGCGTTTGAACGCAGCGCGGGCGGCGCGGATTTCGGCGGTCTGCGGGAAGCTGCCAATGGTGGTGGTCGGCAGTGGCGGCAGGTTGAGCCACGCTTGCTGTTTTTGCTGGCGAACTGGGTAGGCCGAATCACGCTGTGCATCACTGACTTGCAAGCCGTTCACTCGTGCCTTCACCGCCTGTTGGTGAATACGGCTGGAAGAACGACGCGACGCTTGCACGGCATCCGAGGCAGTCAACGCTTGCGAAATGCTCTGCGCACCCGCCACCAGACCACGCTTGAGCGTCGCCACTTCGGTCAGCTTTTGCCGGGCAAAGGCGAGCCAGGACACAAACTCGTGGTCCAGTTCAGTTTCGTTCTGCAGATCAACCGGGCTGTGCAGCAGCGATGAGCTTGATGCCACCCACAGCTTGTCGCCCAGTCTGGCTTGCGCCGCTTGCAGGGCATCGAGCGAGCCACGCAAGTCATTCGCCCAGATATTGCGGCCATCCACCACACCCAGCGACAACACTTTGTCCGCTGGCCATTGCGCGGTAAATGCATCGAGTTGCGCCGGGGCGCGCACCAGATCCAGATGTACGCCTGCCACCGGTAAAGTGCTCAGCAGCGTTGAGTGATCGGCCACACTTTCAAAGTAAGTCGCCAGCAGCAACTTGAGACCGGCTTGCGACAGCTCACGGTAGACCGGAGCAAAGGCATTCAGCCATGGCTGCGCCAGTTCCAGCGCCAGAATCGGCTCATCAATCTGCACCCATTCCACACCACGGGCAGCCAGTTTTTCCAGAACGCGGCGATACGCGGGCAATACGCGCGGCAGCAGCGACAAGGTATCAAGACCGGGTGTCTTGCTCTTGGCCAGATACAAGAATGTCAGCGGTCCGATCAACACCGGCTTGGTGTTGTGGCCTTGCGAACGCGCTTCATCCACTTCATAAAAGAACCAGTCCACGCCGCCATCAAAGCGGGTTTCGGCATCCAGTTCCGGCACCAGATAGTGGTAGTTGGTATCGAACCACTTGGTCATTTCCAGCGCGGGTTGCGCGGTATTGCCACGCGCCAGTTCAAAGTATTGCTTGAGCGTGAGTTTTTGCGCGTCAAAGCCAAAACGCGGCGGAATCGCGCCGAGCAACACAGCGGTATTAAGCATCTGGTCGTACCAGGCGAAATCACCGGCGGCGACAAAATCCAACCCGGCTTCTCGTTGCCAGGCCCAGTGGGTGCGACGCAAATCAGCGCCAGTTTTGGTCAGCGCCGCTTCGTCGATCTCGCCACGCCAGAATTTCTCCTGGGCGAACTTGAGTTCACGTTGTGCGCCGATGCGAGGGAAGCCCAGAACATGAGCCTTAGTCATGATTTTCTCCATATCCATGAATTTGACTTGTCATCATCGGCGCATCGTCGCTATGATTCAAATTCAAAATATTCACCAATGTCATGAGCAGTAATCATGAGAGGCCACAATGCAATCTTTACTTGAGTTACGGCACCTCAAAACCCTGGCTGCGATCCAGGAAAACAAAAGCATTACCCGCGCAGCGGAGCGTTTACATCTGACGCAATCGGCCGTTTCGCACCAGTTGCGCTTGCTGGAAGACCATTACGGCGTGCCACTGTTGACGCGCAAAGGCAGTACGTTGGCGTTTACTCCGGCAGGCGAAAAGTTGTTGTTGCTGGCGCAAAGCGTGATGCCGCAAATCAACGCCGCCGAGCGCGACATCGCCAAATTGCGCGAGGGTGAGGCTGGGCAACTGCGCATTGCGGTGGAATGCCATACCTGTTTTGACTGGCTGATGCCGGCGATGGACACCTTTCGCGAGCGCTGGCCAGAAGTCGAACTCGATATCGTCTCCGGCTTTCATGCCGATCCGGTCGGGCTGATTTTTGAAGACCGCGCTGACCTTGCAATTGTGTCCGAACTCGAAACCGAACCGCGCGTCACACACTTGCCGCTGTTTGTGAGCGAAATGGTCGGGCTGGTCGCGCGCGATCACCCACTGGCCGCCAAGCCATGGCTGGATGCAATCGACTTTGCCGATGAAACGCTGATCACCTATCCGGTGCCGGACGACATGCTGGATCTGATCCGCAAAGTGCTGCGCCCGGCGGGAGTGAACCCGCTGCGCCGTACCACCGAGCTCACCGTGGCGATGCTGCAACTGGTGGCCAGCAAGCGTGGCATTGCTGCGCTGCCACACTGGAGCGTGCAGCATTATCTGGAGCGCGGGTATGTGGTGGCCAAGCCCATTACCGAAACCGGTTTGACCAGCGAGTTGTACGCAGTGGTGGCGTCGGAACGTGCACAGGTGGCGTATCTGCAGGAGTTTGTGGCGATTGTGCGTGATGTCAGCGCCAGCGAACTGCCGGGAGTAACGCTGCTGTAGGAATGCGCCGGGTAATATTTGTCTGGAAATCGACTACGCAAAACTACGCTTTCTCAATTAAAACAAGGGTGTCATCCCGCAGTGCGGGAACAACGTTGCTTACTTATAGCCCAACCGCGGATAGCGATGCAGCGCGTCGCCGCCACACCAAGGAGAAGGCCCATGGCACCCGTCGCTCAAGCAGCAGCACTGTCCTGGCAATTTGATAATGTCGACCTGACTCGGGTTGATTTCAGCCGTATCAAAGACAACGAAACCTTGTTCTATCTACTGGTGGCGTCATCGTTTATTGAAAGTGGCGCAGATTTGTATACCAGCAACTTGGTGGATTTTTTTGCCGACGACGCGGAAGTCGCCGCCTGGCTTAGCAATCACTGGGAACAAGAAGAAATGCAGCATGGGCGCGCATTGCGTTGCTACGTGCAGCACGTCTGGCCAGATTTTCCGTGGCAGGCCGCGTTTAACGATTTCTTCGAGGAATACGCGGCGCTGTGCGTGGCTGAAGAACTCGAACCGACCAAGGCCCAGGAATTGGCCGCACGTTGCGTTGTGGAAACCGGCACCTCCAGCCTGTATCGCGCCATCAACACCTGCACCGATGAGCCGGTGCTGCGCGAGATCACCGATCACATCCGCCGTGATGAAGTGACCCACTACAAACACTTTTATCACTACTTTTTGCGCTACCGCGAAGCACAACATTTAAGCCGCTTCAAAACCTTCACCACCCTGGCCCGCCGCTTGCTGGAACTGCGCAACAGCGATGCCGAGATTGCCTTGCGCCACACCCTCACCCACCACAATCCCACCGCGTCTGACTTTCATCGCCAGCGGATCAACAACGAGGTCAGCGGTCTGATCCGGCGCAACCTGCCGGTAGATATGACCATCAAGATGCTGCTCAAACCGTTATTGCTGGGGCCAAATATGCAGAAGGCGTTGCAGTGGCCGTTGCAGGGCGCCACGCAGTTGTTTTTGCGGATGCCATTGTAGGTTGGGGTCTGGACTTGGTTGTTGTTGCGATTACCGATCATCCCCACCTTGCCCTGGATTCCCGCCAAGCGGACCGCCGAGATCGGAAATGATGATGTGATTGGTGTGCAACGGATTGCTGCGGGGGCTGTGACGGTTGCTTTTAGCTCCCCTCTTTTGGAAGAGGGGCTGGGGAAGATGGCTGCAATGAGGGATTAACCGCTGCGGCCCGGTCCACCCAAAACCCAATCTCCCCTAACCCCTCTTTGAAAAAGAGGGGAGCCACTATTGCTGTTACTCCTGACTCTGCCTCTTTGCTCACCACGCCGACCGAGGGAATGCCGGAGGCGCGCAGAGGTAACAGGCAAACAGACGGTTCACTTCCCCGCTACAACCTGCATAGACATCAACCATAAAGCACCGTTAGCCCAACTTGAACGCCGCCCGCGTTGTCGGGCCGCCATCTTTGGCCGCCGCGCCGCCGCCTGCATCAATTCGTGGCTGGGTGACGTAAACCCGCGCAACATCCACACCTTTGCTTTCCAGGAAGCTCTTCACCACCAACGCCCGCTGGTTGGCCAGCGCACGCAGTTCGTTCTCCCCGGCCGGCAAATTGGCCAGTAACAGTTTCTCCATCTCCGCAGGTGGCAGCGACTTGTTCATCCCGATCAGATTGGTCGGTTTGTTGGGGAATTTGGCCTGCTTGTAGACCACTTCCAGCAACTTCGGATATTCCTCGGGCGTGATCTCCAGCGCGGTTTCATCGGCCACCGATTCGCCGTGTTCCACCAGTTGCTTCGCTTTGATTGCCTTCATGCGCGACAAGACCATTTCTTTGCGCAAACCCGTTTGGTCTACCGCAGGATCGGCCCAGCCACTGATTTCCAGCTTGATGGCAGGACGGTCATTCAGCGCAGTAGTCAGCTTGCTCAAGCTTTCTTGTGTGGCGGTATCCAGCACCGCCGAACCGGGAGCAAAGGCGGCGTAAGAGAACTGCGGGCCGCCGCCAAAGGCCGATGCCAGCAGATCAAACGGCGCGGTAATGGCTTTCTCCAGCAGGTTGACGATGACCTTGATGATCAAACCGCCCACGCTGAATTGCGGATCGTCCAGCGAACCGGCGATGGGCAGGTCCAGATTGATCT
The DNA here is from genome assembly GCF_031291215.1 of Silvimonas sp. Taxonomy (NCBI): domain Bacteria; kingdom Pseudomonadati; phylum Pseudomonadota; class Betaproteobacteria; order Neisseriales; family Chitinibacteraceae; genus Silvimonas; species Silvimonas sp. The sequence goes on along the minus strand of NZ_JARLJK010000009.1, from coordinate 178,636 downwards.
GGCCGTTGCGGTCAGTTAGCAACGACAAAGCCAGTTTCACCGGCAATTTGGTGGCATCCGGGCTATCGGTTTTATCACCCAGCGTCAGCTGATCCAGACTTACCTTGTTTTGCGCCAGCAATTTGCGGTTTTCGATTTGATAGTGCACATCCATGGACAGCTTGCCTTTCTGGATGCCATATCCGGCGTATTTGGCCGAATAGGTTGAGGCTGCTGCCAGTTCGTACCCCTTCACCGAAGCATTGATATCCAGGAACAATTGCTGCGCCAGTGGATTAAGCTGGCCACTGACCGCAACGGGTGCGATATGGTCCACGCTTCCTTTGATATCCAGTGCAGCGCGGGCGGTTTCAGCCGAAGACAAACCGGTGATGGTGCCGCCCATATCGGTCAGATTGGCAGTGTAATTCGGCTTAACAAAGTCATCGGTGTAATTGATATTGCCGCCCGCCAGTTTGATGGTGCCGATACTGATGGGCGGCAACGGCTTGGCCGGAGCACTCACCGGGGCCGAAGCCACTGCACCAGGCTTGGGCGCCGGAGTGGGCACAGGCGTAGCGCTGACCGCCGCGCTGGCCGGGGCCGAGGCGCTGGTCAGCGAGACCTGCTTGCCACGGCGATCAGCATTGCCCTCTTTGACAACAATGTCGGCCAGGTTCAAATGACCATCCGGGTACAACACCAGCCGCGAGTAAAAGTCTTGCAGCGACACGGTGTTGACGTTGACCCGCAATGGTTCAAAGCGGGCATCAATACCGCTCACATCCAGTCGCTTGAATTTTAGGAAGTCCTCGCCCGTAATTTTATCCAGCGAGTACAGATCATCTACCCGGACACTACCGCGATAACTGCCGGTAAATTTGGGCGCTGTGCCGAATACCAGGTCCCCCTTGGCCGAGACGTGAATGCTGGGCACGGTAACGTTCAACCAGCGCGAGTAATACGCCTGGCCATAACCCACATCCAGATTCTGCAAATTGAGTTTGATCTTGCCCGAGGCCGGAGAGTTGGCAACCGCCCCGGAGACTTCATAACGGCCGCCTTTCCCGCCCAGCGCCAGCAGGCTGAACTGCGCAGGCGTAGCGGAAGGCCATTCCACCGGGCCGGTTTCCAGCTTCAGGCTTTTGATTACCACCGGCGGTAACTTGGGTAATTGGTGATCAACAAACCGCATGCCCAGGTTATCAATGTTTACCGCGCTGGCGGCAACATGCGGGGGCTTAAGCTCTGCGACCGCAGCAGCGACCGGTCGCCCCACGTGCGCGTCTGCGGCCTGCGCTTTGGTTATCCCGCCCCAGTCGATCAGCCCGTCGAGCCCGCGTGCCGCGCCGATATTGGCATCGGCCAGCGTTACCCGGCCCAGTTGATAGCGGGCGTTGTCAAAGTCCAGCGACGCATCGGCAATAGCCAGTTTGCCAATCTGCAACTGGCCTTCCTTGCTGTTGTTGAGCTTGAACTGGAAGTTATTGAAGCTGCTATTGACCGCACTGAGCTTGAGACCGGTGTCGGCGGCATAGTGATACTGGCTGGCAAAATCGAGCGTGCCGCCGGTAATTGCCGCATTCAGCCGGGGCGTTGCGTAGGGCTGATATTGCGGCAGTGCCAGGGCCGCGAGTTTGATATTGCCGTCCAGCACCAACGGTTGCAGCGTAAACGTGCCCTGCTGGGTGATTTTTTCACCCGCCGGAGTAGCGGCGGCGATGTCCAGCGTGGCTGCGGTTTTACCGGGCAAAGTAAAGCGCTGCAGCGTGATATCGAGCGGATCAAACACCGTGACAAAGGCCGGTTTCACGGTTTCATCACGCAAGTCCACACGGGATTTACGCAGATTGATCTGCGCAATCGCTACATCGGGCGTTGCCGACGGTTGTTCTTTTGCCGCCGCAGCGCTTGCCGCTGCCTTGGCGGGCGCCGCCGTGCTTGCTGGTTTGTTCTGTAATGCCTTGATGAAGTTCAGGTTACCCGCGTCGTCACGCGTTACGGCCAGATGCAGCCCATCGCTTTCTACGTTCTGCAAATGGTAAACGCCCGCCAGCGGACGCACATCCGCCAGTGTGATTTGCAGCCTGGTCACTCCAAATAACGGCGCGCCGGCATCATCGATCAGCTGCACATCGCGCAGCGCGGCCGAGCCGGTCAGGCGCAGTTGCGGCTGGTCATGCTCTTGCCGGAACACCAGCTGCAACTGGCTATCGAACTTGGCCGCAGGCAGTTTGATACCCAATTCCAGCGGCACATATTGCATGTATTGCGGCAAATCCAGTCCGGTTACTTTGAGATCAACCGTGGTCTGCCGGGTGTTTTCAAACGGCGTGGTTTTGCCATGCAGATCAAACGGCGAGCCATTCAATTTGAATGCCAGATGCGGCTCGACCACGGTATCGACAAAGCCCGGCAAGCTGGAAATAAACGGCACGCCCAGCTCGATACCGGTGATTGCCGTTTTCTGTTTAACCACCTGGTCATCAAAATCGATACGCCCACCCAGAAGCTGGATGTTGTAAAGCGCAAAGCGTGGCAGTGTATTGTCCGTTTTGGGCTTGCTGGCAGGCTGATCGAGCAAATCCGACCAGTTGTAGCGATGCGCAGTTTGCCGCTGCAGCAGCAAGTAGGGTGTATCCAGGGTCAGCGCGCTCAGCACCGGGCCGCGGCGCCAGATTGAGGCCAGATCGAGATTGGCGACCACGCTCTTGGCTGAAAGCACGGTTTTGCCCGCTTCACGCACCTGCAAACCGTCTATATGCGCTTGCAGGGTGAACGGGTTGAAGCCCATGGCGGCAATGGTGGTGGGGCGATGCAATGCCTGGGTTAGCGCTTTTTCCAGTTGCGGCCGGGCCAGCCAGGGCAGCAACAAAAATCCGCCGATTGCGACAAGCACCAGCAACACCGCCAAACCAGTCAACCAGCGGGCCAGGCGGCCAGGTGTGCGAATGAAACCAACTAACCAAGCACGCAAACGGGGCATTCAGACGTTCCGTAGAAGGTAAAACAGACAAATAGCGCTATTGTGAGTAAACAGGCATCTGCAATTGCCTGGCTTGCGTATATAGATAGTGTATAGGTGCAATCAATGCTGACAACAACGTCTGCGCAGCACGCAAAGGCCATGGCAAAGACATTCGCTTTCACGTATCTATCTTGAATATTTCAAGGAAGGCAGAGCAGACCCAAATACGTTAAGCAGATACAAAACAATTGGTCGCCGCCGACGCTTCGGGATCAACCTGGCTTCCCGCTGGACCGGCTTAGCGCTTAGAATCGGGGTATAAATCAGAATGTTTTACAACATTTACGATTCGACCTTATAGCTTTAAACCGGGCATGTCGCCTGGCGCGCAGCGAACATTATCTGCGCCCATGAGCTATGACGCCGTGCTTTATTTCACTTGATCACCCCTGAGCTGCGGTGGTCAGGCTTATGAATTTGAACCCGGGTAAATAACGTGGTTTTTTCGTTTTTCAAGAAAAAAGAGGGTGATGGCAAACCAGAACCGCAAACCAGCGGTCCGGTTACTGCCCCGCGTGCGCCAGCCGCGGCGCCCGCCCCAGCACGTGCTGCCACTGCCGCAGCGCCTGCAGTTACAGCCGCCAAACCCGATGTGCCCACTGTTTCTCCGGCCAAGTCGCCCGCTCCTGCCGCTGCCAGCAAGCCGGTAGCCGCTGAGCCATCCAGCTATAACCTGCAAGAACTGACCATCGAAGTCGAAGACGGCAGTACCAATCTGACTGAAGCCGAAGAAGAAGCAGTTGTGTTGTACGCCAATGGCCAGACTGCTGCGGCTGCCACCAGTTTGCGCGCCGCTATTCCTGGCATCACCGGCCAGCGCCGCATCGAAACCTGGTCGATGCTGTTCGAGCTGTATCAACAGCTGGGCAAGCATGCTGACTTTGACGATCTGGCGCTGTTGTACGTGGTTGAATTCGAATCCACGCCGCCGCTGTGGCGTGAACTGGCGGCCAATACTGCTGCCGCGGCCGCCGCAGATGCCGCCGCAATTGGTACGGCCGGATATATCTCGCTGCCGGCACAACTGAATGGCGACAACACCTCACGTGAAGTCGACAAGCTGGTCACCACGTGTAAATCCGGTACGCCTGTGCGCCTGGATATGAGCAAGGTGTCAGGCATCGACAGTATGGCCGCAGCGGAACTGTTGTTTGGCTGGCAAAGCGTACGCAAGCTGGGCAGCGTGGTGCAGGTGATTGGCGCTGACAGCATGATCAAACTGCTGGGCAGCAAGATCGAACCCGGTCGCGTTGCCCCGGCCGAAGCGCCTTATTGGCTATTGTTGCTGGAAACAACCCAGGCCAGCGGCAATCAGGATGCGTTTGAAAATATCGCCATCGATTACGCGGTGACCTATGAAGTGTCGCCGCCATCGTGGGATGGCTCGCTGGTATTTACCGCGCCAGCCAAAGGCGCACCAGCAAGCAGCAAAGCAGCCGCAGCGCCCCCTACCCCTTCCACGCATTCGCCAGATCGACTGCTGTTGTCCGGCGCGCTACTGCAAGGCGCCGCAGCACAACTGAAGGGCATTCGTGAATTTGCAGATCGCCAGAGCCGCCCGGTGCTGGACTTCCGTGAAGTCACCCGCGTCGACTTTGAAACAGCTGGCCAGCTATTGAATCTGGCCATGGAGCTGGTGCAAAAAGGCGTGGTGGTACGCCTGGCCGGAGCCAATCCGCTGGTGGCCGGCATGTTGCGCTTGATGGGCATTGGCGATCTGGTCGAAATCAGCGGCAACTGACGCCCCCTTCCCTGCCCGACAATCTCTCCTGCGCTTGAACGGGGCCACTTGCGCCCCCACATCAATTGCAACATACGTTTGCAGGAAAGAATCCCATGGAGCAATTTGACGGAACAACGATCGTCTCGGTGCGTCGCGGTAGCGATGTGGCCGTGGGCGGAGATGGCCAGGTCACACTGGGCAACGTGGTGATCAAAGGCACCGCACGTAAAGTACGCAAACTTTACAACGACAAGGTCATTGTCGGTTTTGCTGGCGGCACTGCCGACGCGTTCACTTTGTTCGAGCGTTTTGAATCCAAGCTGGAAAAACATCAGGGCAACCTGACCCGCGCTGCGGTGGAACTGGCCAAAGACTGGCGTACCGACCGCATGCTGCGCCGACTGGAAGCCATGCTGATCGTGGCCGACCCAACTGCCACGCTGGTAATTACCGGCAACGGCGACGTGCTTGAGCCAGAACAAGGCATCGCAGCGATTGGGTCTGGCGGTGCTTATGCCCAAGCGGCGGCCAGAGCGTTGCTGGAACATACCGATCTGCCGCCATCAGTGATCGTCAAAAAGGCGCTGGAAATCGCTGGTGATATCTGCATTTACACCAATCAGAATCACGTGGTGGAAACCTTCGAGCAACCCCGGTAAATAGCGCCTGGTTACTCAAAAAAAAGCGGGCCATGCCTGCTTTTTTTACGTCCGAACGCCTGCCGTGGCCAAGACTGGCCACAAGCCGTGTGCCACAAATACACAAACTCGCTCCTTCGGGCGAAGAAACAACACCGCATGCCCCTGCCAATTGCAGCCCGCGCTCACTTTGGCAGCCGCCTGCGCTAAAATCCCGCGCATGAACCATACACTCGCCTGCCTGCGGCATCTGAATGCCGAAACCTGGGTCTCTGGTGCCCGCATTGCCGAGGCGCTGGATTTATCGCGCGCCAGCGTATCCACTGCACTGGCCCAGGCCGAGGGCTTTGGCATTACGCTGGAACGCAAACACGGCGTGGGCTATCGCCTCACCGAGCCGGTAGATTGGCTGGATACCAAGGTCATCCAGCGGCTACTGCCCCGCAATGGCGTATTGCACGTTGAGGTGGCCGACCGTACCGATTCGACCAACCGGCAATTGCTGGCGGCACCGGCACACGGCCTGGCACTGGCGGCAGAATGGCAAGACAGCGGGCGTGGACGTTTGGGGCGGCGCTGGCAAGGTCGCCTGGGTGCCAGTTTGATGTTTTCACTGGCTTGGTCATTTCCTGGTGGTGCGCCTACGCTGGCCGGGCTGCCGCTAGCGGTAGGCAGTATCGTGGCTGAAGCGCTGGCGGAATGCGGCGTCGGCAATATCGCCCTGAAGTGGCCGAACGATTTATTGATCGGCAACGCCAAAACCGGCGGCATTCTGATCGAACTGACCGGCGATGCGCTGGGACCGGCATGGGCGGTGATCGGTATCGGGCTTAATTTGTTGCCGCCCGCCGTTGAAGTTAATCAGGTGGCTACCGGTCTGACGGAGCATGGCCTGAACGTAACGCGCAATGATTTGCTGGCACGTTTACTGGAAAAACTGGAACATGGGCTGGAACGGTTTGCCCGCAATGGCTTTAGCGAATTTCGCCAGCAATGGGAAAGCCGCCATGCCTGGCAAGGTTTACCAGTCACGCTTTCCGGTCCGGATGGCAGTACCCAGGCAGGCATTGCCGCTGGCGTGACCGCCGACGGCGCATTGCGCCTGGAAACAGCCGATAAAGAACTCATCATCCACGCGGGCGACGTCAGCCTGCGCCTCGCCGCAAATCAGGGCTAAGACTCATGTATCTGTTGATTGATCTGGGCAACACCCGCCTGAAATGGGTCCAGGCCACTGCCGCTGACGCCTGGAGCGAGCTGACCGAGGTGGACGCGCAAGCCAGTGAAACCTGGCACAGCCTGTTCTACACCCTTGAGCAGCCAAAGCGTGTGTTGGCTTGTTCTGTCGGGACTCCGCATATCCGCGATTTTCTGAGCCGTGCAGCGTTTGACATGTGGAACATCGAGATTGAATGGCTGACTGTCACCCGTGAGGCGCTCGGTGTGGAAAACCGTTATCGCAACCTGGCCCAGCAGGGGCCGGATCGTTGGGCTGCGGTATTAGGCGCCCGCAGCCTGTATCCGGATCAAGCATTGGTGGTCGCCAGCGCAGGTACGGCGCTCACGGTTGAAGCGGTCACGGACGACGGGCTCTACCTGGGCGGCACCATCCAGCCCGGATACCGGCTGATGAAACAATCGCTTAACCAGGGCACCGCCCGCCTGCCTTTGGCCGACGGCTATTTTCACGATTATCCGACCTCGACCGAAGACGCCATTGAAACCGGTTGCCTGACCGCGCTGGCCGGGAGCGTGCAAGCCATGTTGCGCCGGCTGCAAATGCGCGCCGATGCACCACGCGTTTTGTTAAGCGGCGGCGATGCCGAGCGTTTGTCCGGACATCTCGATATGCCGCACACGCTGGTCGATAACCTGGTGCTGCATGGTCTGGCGGCGCTGGCGTTCAGTACCCATCAACCCAATGTGGCGGAGCCCAGCGCATGAAGTGGATACTCGCCGTGCTGCTGGTCGCCAATGTCGCTTTTCTTGCGCTGAATAAAACACTCCCGAGCGCGCTGCCAGCAGGCACCGCATCGCATGAGATCAACGCGGACAAAGTCCACATCGTAACCGGCAACGTAGCTTACGCCTCGCAAGCGGCCTCTGCGGCAGCAGCCAGCGCGCCGGCAGAAGTTGCCGCCGCTACTCCGACGCCAACCGCAGTACCAACGGCAACGCCCGTTGCCGCAGACGCGACCCCAACGCCCACGGTGAAACCGCTCGCGCAAAATAGCGATACACCGCAGGCGTGTTTGCGCTGGACCGGGCTGACCGGGGATCAAGCCGATATTGCGCGCGCGCGCATCAAGGCACTCAAGTTGGTGGCCACCGAACAGAATCTGGGCAGCAATGCCAAGGTGTGGGTATACATTCCGCCGCAACCTGATCTGGAAAGCGCCAAACGCAAGGCTGAACAGCTGGCCCAGTTGCAAATTGATGATTACTTCGTGGTCAACAATGGCAGCAAGTGGCAAAACGCCATTTCGCTGGGTGTGTATTCGACCCATGACGCCGGAGCACGACGTCTGGACGAATTGCGGGCCAAGGGCGTGAAGTCCGCCGTTCTGCGCGACAAGGATGACTCCCTGCGCCACAGCAGTTTTGTATTGAAGTCGGTTACCGACAGCCAGCGCGATACCCTGAACAAAGCGGCGGCTCAACTCAAAGGTACGGTACTGGAACCGGCCAGCTGCGGCTGATTAGCTGCGAGCGGTTCCAGGTCGCATTGCCACTCAAGGTTCGAACTTGGTGACTTTGGCACCGGACTGGGATTGCACAGCTGCTGGCTCGCTGTCCATTTCTGGTTGCGGCGCGGGCTGGTTCTGCTCATTCAGCAGTTTCGGCGCAAACCGGACAAAATCTCCCGGCTGCGCCTGACCTTTATCGACCGTCACTGCCGCGAATTGCGTTTGCACCTGAGCAACAGTCGCCATCCCGGCGCGTGTTTCCGGCAAACCCAAGCCCATACCGGGATTGCTACCCGGCGTGGAAATCGGCTGCATGCCATATTTTTCGCGATAAAACTGCAAGTGGTCGCCGGCAACCAAACCGCTCATGGCGCCTGCATCCACGTAGGCCAAACCGTTTTCCACCTTGGTCACGCGTGCTGAAAACGGTACACAAGCCACGTCCGACTGCGCCCCGGCAACTAGTTGCTCAGCTACGCTGCCAAGCGCCTTGCCAAAGTCGCTACTCATGAACCCGGCGCTGCCCACCGGCTGCGATGCCCGTGCCAGGATATCGCCAGAGACCACAGTCTGCACCCGCCGTTGCGCCACCACTGCGCCAGATACGGTATCGAATACAAAGATTTCGATATCGGCATGGCGTGCCGATGGCGTGGCTTTCAGGCCGGCACCAAAGAAATCCAGTATCGGTCCGTCCAGTGCCAGCTTGCGCTCACCGGGCCGCACATCCGAGCCATGCGTGGCGCGATAGGTTTCGCCTTCGGTGGAAATATCCTGAACGATTCCACCCAGTACCAGTTGCGTACCAAACTCCCGGCCCAGCAACCGCACTTGATCCGGCAAGAAGATCGGCGCATCGAAACGCGGATCAAGATCAAATGGCACTTCCCCTTTGCTGGCGCTGGTTAACCAGCCGCCCACGCGGGTGAATTTTTGCTGAAAAATCTGCTGCAAACCGGACTGCAGCTGGCGCAGATCCTGCGATTGCGATGGTTGGCGCACCCAGAATGGGGTGACCAGCAGTTTGCGTTTGTAGGGGTTGGCGGCGCAACGCGGCGGGGCGATCTCGTCCCCTGTCACTACCGGCACCACGGTGCCATCTGCACTCGTCGCAGCAACGCTGGCGCTGTTTTTGGGGATACCCGGATTAACCCATCCCGCAGGTTGGGTGGTATCAGCCAACGTAAGGTGCGGCACCATCGCCACAACCACAGCGGCGATAGAATGGCCAAGCAAAGTAAACCGGGAGGGCATGCGTGATATCCGCAAAAAGCAATTTAACCGAGACATGATATATGGATATCACACACTCGGCTGGCCCGCCCGGTTACTTGAGAAAGCGCGGCGTCAGTGCGTGCTTAGCGCACGCGAAACACCAAGTCCCACACGCCATGCCCAAGGCGGATACCGCGCTGCTCAAACTTGGTCAGCGGGCGATAATCCGGGCGTGGCGCGTAGCCGTCGGCAGTGCTTTCCAGTGCCGGTTCAGCGCTCAGCACTTCCAGCATCTGGATCGCGTAATCTTCCCAGTCGGTTGCCAGGTGGATATACCCGCCCTGCTTGATGCGGCTGACCAGCAGCTTTACGAAGTCTGGCTGGATCAGGCGGCGCTTGTTATGGCGTTTCTTATGCCACGGATCAGGGAAGAACACGTGCACGCCATCCAGCGCGGCGGGGGCGATCATCTGTTCCAGCACATCCACCACATCGTGCTGCACGATGCGCAGATTGGTCAGGCTTTGTTCGCCCACCAGTTTGAGCAAGCTGCCCACGCCGGGCGTATGCACTTCGCAACCGAGGAAATCTTTCTCTGGCGCACCAGCGGCGATTTCCGCCGTGGCCTGGCCCATGCCAAAGCCGATTTCCAGAATCTTCGGCGCGGCACGACCAAAAGCAGCGGCCAGATCGAGCGGCTCGGCAGCATACGGGATCATGAATTGCGGGCCAAAGTCGTTCAGCGCACGTTCCTGACCGGCAGACAGATGCCCCTGGCGCAGCACGAAGCTGCGGATACGGCGCATGTAATGTGGGTTGTCCATAGCAAAAACCTGAATTCGATGTAATGCGGGTGATGCAAACAAAACGCCGCACACTGGTGCGGCGCTGCTAGCGATGAATGGCGGCCATGTTAAAGCCTGCAGCGGCTTTTAGCCAGAATCACCGGGTCAGCGGCAGGCTGTAGTAACGGTAAGTCTGGTCCATTTCATAGCCCAGCGACTCGTACAAAGCCTGCGCCGTGGTGTTGCTGTGGGCGGTGGAGAGGTCGATGCGCACCGCGCCGGTGGCCTCGCCGTGCTGGCGGGCCTTTTCCATCAACAGCCGGGCAATACCGTGCCCTCGCGCCGTTTCTGCCACGAACAGGTCGTACAACGTCCAGAACGGCGCTGCAGCCAGCGAGCAAAAACCGGGATAAAGCTGGATGAAACCGGCAGCTTGGGCATCAATCTCGGCCAGCAGCAGCACGCTTTGCAGTTTGGCCAAGCGCTCCGCCAGATAATTGCGGGCGAGCGTCAGATCGGATGGAAGTTCGTAAAACACCCGATAGGCATCGAACAACGGCGCCACTGCGTCGAGATCATCCAGCGAGGCATAACGCACACTCACCACTGTGCCCGCCATTTACTTGGCGCCAATCAAGCCGGAGATCGGGCTGGACGGATCAGCACTGTACAGCTTGCGCGGCATGCGGCCAGCGAGGAACGAATCGCGGCCGGCCTGCACCGCCAGATTCATCGCCCGTGCCATACGGATCGGATCGCGCGCGCCAGCAATGGCTGTGTTCATCAGAATGCCGTCGCAGCCCAGTTCCATGGCAATCGCGGCATCGCTGGCAGTGCCGACACCGGCATCGACCAGCACCGGCACTTTGGCGTTCTCAATGATGAGACGCAGATTCCACGGATTAAGAATCCCCATGCCCGAGCCGATCAACGACGCCAGCGGCATTACCGCCACGCAGCCAATCTGCTCCAGTTCTTTGGCAATGATCGGGTCGTCCGAGGTGTAGACCATGACGTCGAACCCGTCCTTGACCAGCACTTCTGCCGCCTTGAGGGTTTCGCGCACATTCGGGTACAGCGTGGTGGAATCGCCCAGCACTTCCAGCTTGACCAGGTTGTGACCATCAAGCAGTTCACGACCCAGGCGCAGTGTGCGCACTGCATCGTCCGCGCTGTAACACCCGGCGGTATTGGGTAGATAGGTGTAATTCGAGGGCGGTACGGCATCCAGTAAAGACGGCTGGCTGGCGTCCTGGCCAATGTTCACGCGGCGAATGGCTACTGTGACAATCTCGGCGCCACTGGCTTCAATCGCCAGCCGGGTTTCTTCAAAGTCCTTGTATTTGCCGGTGCCTACCAACAAGCGTGACGAATAGGTTTTTCCGGCAATCTGAAATACATCGGACATGATGAAACCTCTTGGGAAATGAAAACAGGAAATCTGGAAAGACGATCACACCGGTGGATATCAACCCGCCATACGTGAAATAGACATTGCTCAACCACCACCCACCGCAACCACAATCTCCAGCTGGTCGCCATCAGACAACGCGGTCGCGGGAAAAGTGCTGCGCGGCACGATCTCGCCATTACGCTCAATCGCTACCCGTTTGCCGAGCAAATCCAGATGCTGCACCAGATCAGCTACCGTGAGTGGCGCGGGAAATTCGCGAGGCTGGCCGTTAATGGAAAGCTTGAGCATGGGCTTGTAAGTTGCAGAGCGGAAAAGTGCGCATTTTACCACGGCAAATCAGGCCAGCCGGTTTAGGCGACCGGTTATTTGATTAAATCAAACAATCGGGGCTATCCGGTTACTCGCATGTAACCAGCATTCAATCGCTCAGACGGAACTCGATCTGCTGGATTGTTTCGGCGGCGATTTTAATGCCATGGCGTTCGGCCGGGGCGAAGCGCCACTGTTGTTGCACGGTGGTCCTGGCCGCTTCATCCAGCCGTCTGGAACCACTGGATTGCTGCACGCGGACATCATCTGCCACGCCTTGGGCAGTGACATGAATACGCAGCATCACAACGCCCTCCTCGCCTCGTTGGCGGGCGGACTCAGGAGTAATGGGTTTGGGCGCTTGCAGAATGCGGATGGATTGGGTGGCGCTGGTTGTGCCATTGGTAGCGCCTGCCAAATCTGGCACGGTATGGGCGCAATTCGCCTCCTGGCCACTGTCGCAGTGGGCTGAACCAGCACTGGAGGGAGCGGTATTTGCGGAAGCAGCGGCGGTACGGCTTTGAGGAGAGTTCGCTGTCGATATCGTATTGGGGGATGCCGAGGCTGTTGCCATCGCCTGCAAGGAGGCTTGGTTCGAGGTGGCAACCCCGGATTCTCGCTTCGCTTCATCCGGGCTACGAGATAGAGGACGGCTGTGCGGCGCGGTCTGTTGACCTGGGCGGTTCAGGCTGGGGGCCGATTTCATTACAGACGGGCTCGGCGCTGGCGCTATCGCAGAACTCTGACCCGTTGTCACCGAAGACTGCCGCAAACTCACCGTTAATTGTTCCGGTACTGCAACGTGCCGCGCCATCACTCCGCGCCACAGCAACAGGCAGCCGTGTGCGCCCAGCGCGATGATCAGCGCCAGCAGCAAATAACGGGATGAGGGGCGGGAAGGCTTCACGGGCGTCAGTATAAACGTCTGGAGCAAACAAAACGGGCACCCGCAGGTGCCCGTTGCTGATGACGCTACCGGGGTAAAACCCGGCAGACCGCCACTTACTTGATGATTGCCTTGGCCTTGGCCACTGCGTTCTCGACGGTGAAGCCAAATTCCTTGAACAGCAGCGGAGCTGGTGCGGATTCGCCAAAGCGATCCATACCCAGCACGTCGCCTTCCAGGCCAACGTACTTGCGCCAGAAGTCGGACACACCCACTTCGATGGCCAGACGCGGCACGCCAGCTGGCAGCACGCTAGCCTGGTAAGCCTTGTCTTGCTTGTCGAACACGTTGGTCGATGGCATGGAAACAACGCGCGATGCGATGCCTTCAGCAGCCAGCGCTTCGTGAGCCTTCACCGCCAGATCGAGTTCCGAACCGGTAGCAATGATCACAACCTTCGGGTTAGCCGCATCGCGCAGGACGTAACCGCCCTTGTTGATATTGGCGATCTGTTCGTCGTTACGAGCCTGGAATTGCAGGTTCTGACGGGTGAAGATCAGCGTCGAAGGTGTCTTGGTTTCTTCGATTGCGTGAGCCCACGCCACCATGCTTTCCACGGTATCGGCCGGACGCCATACGTTCATGTTCGGGATGTAACGCAGGGTCGATGTTTGTTCGACCGGTTGGTGCGTCGGACCATCTTCGCCCACACCGATCGAGTCATGCGTAAACACGAACAGTTGCGGGATCTTCATCAGGGCAGCCATACGCAGTGCATTGCGTGCGTACTCGCTGAACATCAGGAAGGTTGCGCCGTATGGACGATAGCCGCCGTGCAGCAAGATACCGTTCATGATCGCGCTCATACCGAATTCGCGCACACCATAGCTGATGTAGTTACCGGACAACGAATTGTCGGCTTCACGAGTCAGCGTCACGCTGGTCTTGACGTTGGTCAGGTTGGAACCAGTCAAGTCAGCCGAGCCAGCCAGGAATTCTGGCAGAGACGGGGTGTAGGCGTTCAGTGCGTTTTGCGAAGCTTTACGAGTCGCAATGGTTTCAGCCTTGCTGTTGGCTTCGGCCACAGCAGTCTTGACTACTTGTGCCCAGTCAGCTGGCAGACGATGCGCGTTGCGGCGCTCGAACTCTGCAGCCAGTTCCGGGTGAGTCTTGCTGTATTCGCGGTACAGGCTGTTCCATGCCGATTCCCACTTCTCGCCAGCGGCTTTCTTGTCCCAACCAGCGTAGACATCAGCAGGGATTTCGAATGGACCGTGGTTCCAGCCAATCGCAGCGCGAGTCGCGGCGATTTCTGCATCACCCAGCGGCGAGCCGTGGCTGTCGTGGCTATCAGCTTTGTTAGGCGAGCCCTTGCCGATCACGGTCTTGCAGCAGATCAGGGTTGGGCGTTGGGTTTCCGCCTTGGCTTCTTCGATTGCGGCCAGCACGGCGTCCACATTGTGGCCGTCGATTGGGCGAATCACGTGCCAGCCGTAGGCTTCAAAACGGCCAGGGATATCTTCGGTGAACCACTTGTCGGTGTGCCCGTCGATGGAAATGCCGTTATCGTCCCAGAAGGCGACGAGCTTGTTCAGGCCCCATGTTGCGGCCAGAGCACATGCTTCGTGGCTCACGCCTTCCATCATGCAACCGTCGCCCAGGAATACCCAGGTACGGTGGTCAACGATGTCAAAACCCGGGCGGTTGAATTCTTGACCCAGCAGTTTTTCAGCCAGCGCAAAACCCACTGCATTGGCGATACCCTGACCCAGCGGGCCAGTGGTGGTTTCAATCCCTTCGGTGTAGCCGTATTCCGGATGGCCCGGAGTCTGGCTATGCAGCTGACGGAATTGCTTGAGTTGTTCGATCGGCAGGTTGTAACCGGTCAGATGCAGCAGCGCGTACTGCAGCATGGAGCCGTGGCCGTTGGAGAGGATGAAGCGATCGCGGTTAGCCCAATGCGGGTTTTGCGGGTTGTGGTGGTAGTTACCTTCGCCCCACAAAGCCAGCGCGATTTCTGCCATGCCCATAGGCATGCCGGGGTGACCGGAGTTGGCTTTTTGAACTGCATCCATCGCCAGGGCGCGGATGGCATTGGCGAGATCGGCACGCGTTGCCATATGAGAAATCCTCTCGAAATTATTCGAAACGTGGTTCGAAGTGTGGGAAACAGAGATGGTACGGCGCAAAGTCGTCCACAAAATCGCTCTATCCAGACGGTCTGGTCAAAGCGGTTTTGTTGGCGACTTCAGGGCCGCGCCTTCGCACTGGCCGACATTATCCCCGAGTCATAGCCCTGGGGACAACCCGTAGCGAGAGCAAATCTCGTTACGTTTTAAACGGAACGGCCAAATCCGGCCTATCCGTCTGCCGAACACAAATAAAACCGGCAGTGCCAGGCACTGCCGTTTGCTAAAACGCGCCAGCACTCAATCGAGCACGTATTGCCCCGGCGCTGCCATGATTTTCGGGTATTGCCGGTTGGAAAGCTTCGGTTTGACCCGGTTGCCGCTAAAGGGTTGCAACCATTGCGCCCACGACGGCCACCACGATCCGGCCACCTTTTCCTGGCGACCATGCCAGTCGTCGGTTTCCTCACCACGAGTCACCGAACCCTGGCGAAAACTGCGTTTCGAGGTCGGTACCGGCGGGTTAACGATGCCCAGAATGTGCCCGGAACTGGATAACGTAAACGTCAGCGGACCTTTGGCGACGCGCGTCAGGCTCCAGGTTTGCTGCCAGGGGGCAATGTGGTCTTCCTCGGTGGAGACCATAAACAACGGCGTTTCGATGCGGGACAAATCAATCGGCTCACCGGCGATGGTCAGCGCATCGGGCTGGATCAATTTGTTATGAAAGTAGAACTCACGCAGATAGTAGCAATGCATTTTCTGCGGCATGCGCGTGGTGTCCATATTCCAGTACAACACGTCGAACGCCATGGGTGTTTCGCCCAGCAGATAGTTGCTGACCCAGTAGTTCCACACCAGGCTGTTCGGGCGCAGCATTCTGAAGCTCGACGCCATCTCGCGCCCATCCAGGTAGCCCTTCTGCGCGATGGTGCGCTCGACAAACGCCAAGCCTTGTTCATCCAGAAAGATATCGATATCGCCGGGTTTGGAGAAATCCGTGAGCGAGGTCAGCAAGGTGGAACTGGCAATCTTGCCCGCCTCGCCGCGTTTGGCCAGCCATGCCAGATAAGTCGCCACCAGCGTGCCGCCAATGCAGTAACCGGTGAGGTTAACTGTTTCGCTGCCAGAAATCGACCTGGCCACTTCAACAATCTGATCAATCCCTTCGCTCAGGTATTCATCAAAACCGACCTCGGCCGCATCCGCGCCCGGATTGACCCAACTGGCAATGAACACCGAAAAACCTTGCTCGGTCAGATATTTGACCATGCTTTTTTTGGCATCCAGATCCAGCACGTAATACTTGTTGATCCACGGCGGAATGATGACCAGCGGCACTTTGTACACATCTGGCGTCACCGCATCGTAGTGGATGACTTCCAGCAACGGCCCGCGATGCACCACAGCGCCGGGCGTCAGCGCCAGGTTCTCACCCACTTTGAAAGCGTCCGGATCGGTCATGGAAATCTCGCCGCGCTGCGCATCGCGCGCCAGATTCTCCAGCCCTTTTTGCAGGGACTCACCATGCGTTTCCAGGGCCCGGGCCATGGCAACCGGGTTCAGAAAGAAATAGTTATTGGGGGCAACGGCATTGAGCCACTGCCGCAGCCAGAACGCGGAGCGATTACGCTCGTCCTGGCTCAAGCCCGGCGTGGCAAACAGGGAGTCTTGCAGCCAGCGGGTGTTGAACAGATACCACTCTTTCAAGCCGTCCCAAAACGGCGACTCAACCCATTCCGCGGCGGTAAAACGGGTGTCTTCCGGGTTTGGCGCAAAAATATCGCTAACCGGCTGTCCCAGGAACCGCTGCCAGGTGTAGTCGCCCCATTGCCGGGCATCGTCCGCCCAGAACGCCAAGGCACTGGATAGCTCGGCAGGATGCGTCAACCAGGCCTGCTGCGCCTTGAAGGTAGTCGCCAGTAAACCGAACGGGTCAAATGCCTGGCGCAGATTGCGCTGCAGTTCGCTCAGGCGGGCTGTCTGTTCTTGTAGCAAGGAACGGTTGGTCATGAAGTGGCTCCGGCAGATAACCGATCAGACCAGCTTACGTTGCAGCGCACCAAAACTCAACGCCGCCCGGCAGGCATGCGATTAGTTGGCTTGTTACGCCACCAGCTGATTGGCTGCAGCCAGGCGTTCAGTAGTCCCGACATCCAGCCATTGCCCGGTAAAGCGCTCTGCGGTGAGCTGACGTTGTGCCATCCCCCGCAGAAAATGCGGCAACAACGGCGATGGTTTATTGGCTGGAACATCGCGCAAAAAGGCCGGCGTGTAGACCGCCAGCCCGGCGTAGGTCATCGGCTCGTCGCCGGCCTCGCTGGCTTTGGCATAGCCATCGGCGTCCATCGCCAGATCACGACCAGTGGGGTAGCTGGCTTTGGGCATCAGCACCAGATGTCCCAATTGTTGTGGCGCTTGCTGCATGCGCTGGGCCACGGCAACCAGCTGGGCGAAGTCATAGTCGGTAAAGATATCGCCATTAATCACCAGAAACGGCGCATCACCCAGCAAGGGCAAGGCATGGGCAATACCACCGGCGGTTTCCAGCGCCGTGGTTTCTGGCGAATAACTGATCCGCATACCCCAAGCGCTGCCATCGCCCAGCCGTTGTTCAATCAGTTGTCCCAACCATGCGTGGTTGATGACCACCTCACGGATGCCCGCAGCGGCCAGTTTTTCCAGATGCCACACGATCAGCGGCTTGCTGCCGACTTCCAGTAATGGCTTGGGGCAGGTATCAGTCAGCGGACGCATGCGTTCGCCACGGCCGGCGGCCAGAATCATTGCTCGCATGGATTGCTCGCTGAAGAATGGAATAGGTAGGGTTTGCACGTTTTAACGTGCGAACGCGTTCAATACCGTCGTTTTTTAAAAGGAAGCAAAAAAACGGACGGCGCCCGGCGCGAATGGCGCGCATAAACACGCACGCTGCACCTTCGCACCCGGCCGTTCAGTTCGTCAGAAGGTAAAACCGCTTTCGACCTGCTCACCCTGCGCATTCAGCAAAATGCGATACAGGCCGGTGAGTTCCGAATAACGCTGGCAAACCTTGCGCATATAGCCCAGCACACGTGGGATATCGGCCAGATAACGGTCTTTGCCATCGCGATGATGCAAGCGCGCAAACAATCCCAGTACCTTGATATGACGCTGCAAGCCTTGCCATTCGAAGGCACGGTAGAAGTCGCCAAAATCGTCGTTGACTGGAATACCTGCGGAGCGCGCTTTTTCCCAGTAGCGGATGACCAGATCGAGTGCAAAGGCTTCATCCCACTCGACGTAGGCATCGCGGAACAGGCTGACTACGTCGTAGCACAGCGGACCATTCACAGCGTCCTGGAAGTCAATCACGTACAACTCGTCGTCTTTGACCATCAGATTGCGCGAGTGATAGTCACGCAACATGAAGCCAGTCGGTTGCGCCAGGCATTGCGCCACGATCAGGGCAATCGAACGCTCCCAAGTCGCCAGGTCTTTGTCTTTGAGTTCGACGCCCAGATGTTTGCCCAGATACCACTCGCGGCCAATTTCCATTTCGCGACGCAAAAATGCGCCATCAAACGCTGGCAACTGCTCGGCCGAGGTGTTTTTCTGGATGTGGACCAGGGTATCAATCGCCTTCAGATACCAGGCTTTGGCGGTGCGTTCATCGGTCAGTAACTCCGAGAGCATCACGTCGCCCAGGTCTTCCAGCAGCGTCAGCCCAAGTTGCGCATCGTGCGCAATGACCTGTGGCACACGTACACCGGCGGCGGACAGCTGTTGCTGGATTGCCAAAAATGGCTGCGCATTGAATTGCTGTGGGTCGGCGTCCATCACCATCAGGCTGCGATCGGGCCATTGCGCACGCCAATAGACGCGAACACTAGCGTCGGAGCCGCCTGGTTGCAGGGTTTGGGGTGGCGCAATGGTGACCGAAGTCAGCCATTGCCTGATCTGATCGCCGCGCTCGGGGCTGCCTGGGGCGGGAATGTGAACGGTTTGCTGCATGAGACTCACTGCATTGCGGTAGAATCCGCCAATTCTATCAGCACGTCGCCCCGGCCCGCATGCTCGCCACTCCTCCCTTTCGTTGCACAGTTTTGATGTTCGCGCTGATAAGCGCGCTTTCGCACGCGGCCGAGGAGGCGCAAACCGAAGATGTGCCGGTCTCGATTGAGGCCGATCACATCGAAGGCCAGCAGCCCGACACCGCCAAAGCCACTGGCAATGTGCACATGACCAAAGGCGTCGAAGACTACTACGCCGACTGGGCGACCTACGACCAGTCGAACCAGCATTTGCTGGCTGGTGACAATGTGCGGCTGGAAAAAGAAGGCGACGTGATGACCGGTCACGAGCTGGATTATTTCCTGGATCGCAAAACAGGTACGCTGACTGACCCGGATTACCAGATCGCCCAAGGCCTTGGCCGCGGCAATGCGGTGACCTTGCTGTTTGAAGGTGACAAGCAATATCACTTCCAGCAAGGCCGCTTTACGACCTGCCCGGTCGACAATAACAGCTGGTATCTCAACGCCAAGAATATGTGGCTTGATTACAACGTGGAAAAAGGCGAAGCCACCAACGCCTGGATCGACTTCTACGGTGTGCCCATTCTGTACATGCCGTGGATGAACTTCCCGCTCAATAACAACCGGCAGACCGGTTTCCTGGTGCCAGCGTTGGCGGTGAACAACCGCAACGGCCTGGACCTGACGCTTCCGTTCTACTGGAACATCGCGCCGAACATGGACGCCACCATTTACCCGCGCTACCTCAGCGATCGCGGGCTGATGATGGGTGGTGAATTCCGGTATCTGGAGCCGTCATACTTTGGCTCGATCCGTGGGGATGTGCTGCAAGACAAAGAAGCGGACATGACCCGCTACGATATCTTTTTCAAGCATTCGCAGACGCTGACCGACCGCTTGCACTTGACCCTGGATATCCAGAAGGTCTCGGACGACAACTACTTCAACGATTTTGGCGATCGCGCCGCTGTCGCTTCGCAAACCAGCCTGCCCCGCCAGGGTGTACTGACTTACACCGGCGACGGCTGGTCCAGTTCGATGAACTGGCTGCATTACCAGACACTGCAAAGCGTCACCAATCCGATTGCGATTCCGTACGCGCTATCTCCGCAAATCACGTTTAACACTGCGCCGACCTATCTGGACGGTCGCATACAAACAAACGTGCAGGCGGAATTCACCAATTTCACGCATCCGACTGAAACCAATGGCTACCGCACCTGGGTTTACCCCAGCGTGTCAGTGCCGTTCCTGACGTCGTACAGCTTTATCACGCCAAAGATCGGCGTGCATGCCACTGAATACAATCTGACCGCGGCCAATGGCAACAGCGAGGGCAGCGAAAGCCGCGTGTTGCCGATCATGAGTCTGGATTCGGGTCTGGTGTTTGAACGCGACCTGGACTACAAGGGCGACAGCTATACGCAAACGCTGGAACCGCGCGCTTATTACTTGTATATCCCGTATCGCAATCAGTCCGGCCTGCCTAACTTTGACTCGGCCCAGACCGATTTCTCGTATTCGCAGATGTTCTCGGAAAACCGCTACACCGGTAACGACCGCATCAACGATGCCAACCAGATCACCGTCGCGCTAACTTCGCGCCTGTTTGAGTCTGACACTGGTATCGAACGGCTGAATGCAACCATCGGCCAGCGTTTCTATTTCAAGAGCCCGCAAGTTTCGCTGGATAGCAGCACGATTCCGAACACCAGCAAGTCCGATTTGCTGGTTTCGCTGGGCGGCGAAGTCCTGCGCAAGCTCAATGCTTCATACGAAATCCAGTACAACCTGCAGGATCGCACCACCTCTTACAATGCATTCAACCTGACCTGGCGACCGGACGACGCCAAGGTCTTCAACATGCGCTACATCTATAGCACCTACACCTCGCCGCTGACCAAGCAAGTGGACTTCTCCGGTCAATGGCCGCTGGGCGCCGGCTGGTATGGTGTGGGCCATGTGAATTATTCGCTGATCCCGTCCGATACCAACCGTTTTCTGGATACACTGGCCGGCGTTGAATACAATGCGGGCTGCTGGGCATTGCGTCTTGCCGCCCAACGTTACGTAACCAGTGACGGTGGCACCAGCAACACGTTCTACTTCCTGCTGCAACTTGGTGCACTCGGTGGTTTGGGGACAAATCCTCTTAGCGCCTTGCGCACAGCCATTCCTGGCTACACCGATATCTTTAGCCCTAACAAGTGATCGACTTTATGAAGCTCCGTTCCATTTTTGCGCTCGCTGCCCTGGTTACCACCATTGCGGCGCCAGTGTCTCAGGGCGCCGACGTCCAGACTGTCGACCGCATCGTGGCCGTGGTCAATCGCGAAGTCATTACCGCGAATGAACTGGCGGCCCGCGTCGCCCAGGTCCGCCAGAACCTCAAGTCCCAGAAAATCGCCGAACCACCGATGGACGTGCTGCAACGTCAGGTGCTCGAACGCATGATCAACGAAGACGTGCAACTGCAGTTCGCTGCATCTACCGGCTTGAAAGTGGACGATGCGCAGCTGGATCAAGCCACCACTGCGCTGGCCAAGCAAAACAAAATGACCGTGCCGCAATTTCGCGATGCGCTCACCGGCCAGGGCATTACCTGGCCTGAGTTCCGCAAACAGATCCGCACTGAAATGACCCTGCAGCGCTTGCGCCAGCGTGAAGTCGACAACCGCGTGGTCGTGACCGATGCCGAAGTCGATGAATACCTGAAGCTCAATGCCAACAAGCAGCAGATGGATTACCGTCTGGCGCACGTGCAAGTTGCAGTGCCGGAAAACGCCACGCCGGATGAAGTACAAGCCCGTCGCGCCAAGATTGTGGCAGCTCGCCAGGCCATTAGTGATGGCAAGGATTTCGGTACCGTGGCGGCACAGTACTCCACCGCCAAAGACGCAACCGAAGGTGGTCAACTGGGTTGGTACGCTGCTGGCAGCTTGCCGCAGCAAATGGTTGATCTGCTGCAGCAAATGCAGCCGGGTCAGCTGACCGACATCATCCGCAGCCCGGCCGGTTTTGAACTGGTCAAGCTGATGGAAGTGCGCAAGCAAGACAGCCAGCAAATGGTTCAGCAAACTCACGTGCGCCACATTCTGATCCGTCCGAGCGAACTGGTTTCCGAAGCTGAAGCCAAAGCCAAGTTGATCCAGATTCGTGACCGTATCGAGCATGGCACCAAGTTTGAAGAAATGGCTCGCGCCTTTTCGGAAGACGGCAGCGCAGCCAAGGGTGGCGATCTGGGCTGGATGAATCCGGGCGAAACCGTGCCTGAGTTTGAACATGCCATGGACGCACTGAAGATTGGTGACGTCAGCCAGCCGGTGCAAACGCAGTTTGGTTTTCACTTGATCCAGGTGCTGGATCGCCGCCAGCAGGACGTGACGCAAGATCGCGAGCGCTTTGGCGTGCGTAATGAACTGCGCCAGCGCAAGGCCGACGACCAGTACGAAAGCTGGGCACGTCAGTTGCGTGATACCGCGTACGTTGATCTGCGCCTGAAAGACGAATAAGCCAGTCGGCGTTGCAACGCATCAAGGACCAGTCATGAGCGCTCTGCCCCGCATTGCAGTCACCAGTGGCGAACCGGCCGGTATCGGCCCGGAGCTACTGGCTGCGCTGGCGGATGCCGCTCTGCCAGCGCAACTGGTTCTGCTGGGCGACCGTGCTTTGCTGCGTGAGCGCGCTGCGTGCAGCGGCAGCAAAGCCGAGTGGCCCGATTACCAACGAGATACCACGGCTGCTGTCTCGCTACTGCATGTGCCGCTGGCTCAGCCCGCTGTGGCAGGCCAGTTGAACACCGCCAACGCCCAGTACGTACTGGATATGCTCGACATCGCCACCGATGGTTGCATGACCGGCGAGTTTGCGGCGGTCGTCACCGCGCCTTTGCACAAAAGCGTGATCAACGATGGCGTGGCCAGCCAGCCCGGCAAGTTCTTTTACGGGCACACCGAATACCTGGCCGAGCGCACCCACACGCAGCGCGTGGTGATGATGCTGACCGGCGCCAATTTGCGCGTAGCGTTGGCAACCACCCACCTGCCACTTAAAGATGTGGCCGCCGCCATCACCGAAGGCAGCCTGACTGAAACGCTAGAGATTCTGCACTCGGATCTCAAACACAAGTTTGGTCTGGCCAATCCTCGCATTCTGGTCGCGGGTTTGAACCCCCACGCGGGTGAATCCGGACATCTCGGGCGGGAAGAAATTGACGTCATTATCCCGACGCTGGATAAACTGCGCGCACAGGGCATGACGCTGATCGGGCCGCTGCCCGCCGACACGCTGTTTAATCCGGCGCAGCTGGAACGCGGTGACGCGGTTCTGGCGATGTACCACGATCAAGGCTTGCCGGTGCTCAAATTTGCCAGCTTTGGCGCGGGCATCAATGTCACGCTCGGCTTGCCGATCATTCGCACGTCGGTCGATCATGGTACGGCGCTGGATCTGGCTGGCACCGGGCGCGCCGACGCGGGCAGCCTGATTGCTGCCACAGAACTGGCCATTAATCTGGCCAATGCCGCTCACGGTTAATCCCGATTATCAACCGCCCCGGCACCCTATACAGTATCGCCAGCCAGTGCTTGAACACTGACATGGCGATTTTCCATTTTTAGAACTGGTTATCCAGAAAGCACATCGCATGGGCCACATTCCCCGCAAACGTTTTGGGCAGAACTTCCTGCAAGACCAGGGCGTGATTTACGACATCGTTGCCTGCATCAACCCGCAACCGGGCGAGCCGCTGGTCGAAATCGGGCCAGGTCTGGCTGCGCTGACCGAGCCGCTAATGACGCGGGTTGGGCATCTGCACGTAGTGGAGATCGACCGCGATATCGTCACCCACCTGGTGCAGCGCTTCAAACCGGAACAACTGACCATTCATAACGAAGATGCCCTCAAGTTTGATTTCGGCGCGCTGGCCGCACACATTGCGCCGGGCAGCCGCATCCGGCTGGCGGGCAATCTGCCGTACAACATCTCGACCCCGCTGTTGTTCCATCTGGCGGAGTTCGGCTCGTCTATTGCCGACATGCATTTCATGTTGCAAAAAGAAGTGGTTGACCGCATCGCCGCTGAACCGGGTACGGCCGATTACGGACGGTTGTCGATCATGTTGCAGGTGCGTTTTGCTACCGAACACATGCTGGATGTGCCGCCGGGCGCATTCTATCCGCCGCCCAAGGTTGATTCGGCTGTCATCCGGCTGATCCCGTGGCCAACGCCGCCGTGGCCGGTGGACGATATGCCGACACTGGAAAAACTGGTGCTCAAGTCTTTCGCTGCCCGCCGCAAAACCCTGCGCAACAACTTGCGGGGCGTGGTGGACGATGCCGAACTGGCAGGCGTGGATATTGATGCGGGCATGCGTCCGGAACAGATCACGGTCGAACAGTACGTGCGGCTGGCCAACTGGATGTTTGCGCAGAAGCGGGCCATTGGCGGATAAGCACAACTTGCCGTGGTCAAATTTTGCGAATTACCGTAAATTCGGTGCAGCACATCCTGTAAGCGTCCCCGCCATTCGCTGTGCCAGAACTCATCGCTCTGGCCCCACTGGCAGGGGCCAAACCAACCCCATCGGGCATACGCAATGAACGCAGAAACCGCCGCCATGATCCGCTTCAATCAGGTCAATAAATGGTATGGCCGTGAGCACCATGTGCTCAAAAACATCAGCCTTGAAGTCAAAACCGGCGAGGTTGTGGTGGTGTGCGGGCCGTCCGGTTCGGGCAAATCCACGTTGATTCGCACTATCAACCAGCTCGAAGCCATTAACGATGGCGAAATCTGGGTCGATGGCATCCAGGCCAACAACCCGAAAACCAATATCAATCGCCTGCGCGAAGAGGTTGGTTTTGTCTTTCAGCACTTCAATCTTTACCCGCATTTATCGGTGCTGGAAAACATCACGCTCGCGCCGATTCGCGTACGCAAGATGAGCCTGATTGATGCCAACGCACGCGCCATGGAACTGCTGGAGCGCGTTGGTCTGGCGCACAAACGCGATGCTTATCCGGCCCAGTTGTCGGGTGGCCAGCAACAACGCGTCGCCATTGCGCGCGGCCTGGCCATGCAACCCAAAGTCATGTTGTTCGATGAGCCAACTTCGGCGCTAGACCCGGAAATGATCGGCGAAGTGCTAAAAGTAATGCAGGGTCTGGCCGGTACGGGCATGACCATGATGGTGGTAACCCATGAAATGGGCTTTGCCCGTGAAGTAGCCGACCGCGTTATTTTTCTGGATCACGGCGAAATGCTGGAAGAAGCTGCACCAGAAGAGTTCTTCCATCATCCGCAGCATGAGCGGACCCGGCAGTTTTTGCGGCAGATTCTGGCGCCAATGCACGGTTAAGGTGCATCAAACGCACCCCGACGGGGCCGGCAAAAATGTCGGCCCCTTTGTTTTTTATTAGTAAAATCCGCAACTTGCGTCATTATTCAGACAGCATGAAACTGAATCTGAAACTGCTTTGAACAACCCCGGCAATTCAGGGATATCACTAAGGGCGTTTGAAACGCTGCATCCCTATACTGCCGTCATGCCCATCACAGCTCGTGGAGAATAAAATGTTCAAACTTGTGCCCGCCGCACTGGCTCTTGCCGCCCTCTGTAGCATGACCGCCGCCCACGCCGAAGAACTGACCGGCACCCTTAAAAAGGTGAAGGAAAGTGGTGAAATCGTAGTGGGCGTGCGTGATTCGTCCATTCCGTTTGCTTATTACGACAACCAGCAAAAGCCGATCGGCTACTCGATGGATCTGGCAGGCAAGATTGTGGACAACGTCAAAAAGACGCTGAACATGCCCAACCTGAATGTGCGCTACAACCTGGTGACCTCGCAGACTCGTATTCCGCTGGTCACTAATGGCACCGTCGACTTTGAATGTGGCTCCACCACCAACAACGTCGAGCGCCAGAAGCAAGTGGCTTTCTCGGTGGGCATTTTTGAAATCGGCACCCGTTTGCTGACCAACAAGAAATCCGGCATCAAGGACTTCTCTGACCTGGCAGGCAAGAACGTGGTGACCACTGCCGGCACAACGTCCGAGCGCCTGATCAAGGCCATGAACGCCGACAAGAAAATGAACATGAACATCATCAGCGCCAAGGATCACGGCGAGTCTTTCCTGATGCTTGAATCGGGTCGCGCTGTTGCCTTCATGATGGATGACGCTTTGCTGGCCGGTGAAATGGCCAAGGCCAAGAGCCCGGGCGACTGGACCATTACCGGCAAATCGCAATCGTACGAAATCTACGGTTGCTCGATGCGCAAGGAAGATCCGCAGTTCAAGAAGGTTGTGGACGATGCAATCAAAGCCACCTTCAAATCCGGTGAAGTTAACAAGATGTACACCAAGTGGTTCCAGCAACCGATTCCACCAAAGAATCTGAACCTGAATTTCCCGATGAGCGACGAGCTCAAGCAACTGATCGCCAATCCGACGGATAAATCTGCGGAACAGATGTAAACCGCGGTCGTCCCGAACAAAAGGGGGCAAAGCGCCCCCTTTTTTGTCATAAAGAAACCAACACACACAGCAAGTACCCGCTCACCCCGGGTACCACAAGAGCTATGCCACGCCCGCCGGAGTTGATCTTGGGCGCCATGCTGGCTTGTGCTTTGCCATTGCTGCTGTCAGGGGGAATAACATGAATTACCACTGGGATTGGGGCGTGTTTTTCAAGCCCACCGGGGTAGGCTCGGAAATCTATCTGAACTGGTTTATTGCCGGTTTGGAGATGACCCTGGGTCTGGCGCTGGCAGCCTGGATTATCGCGCTGGTGCTGGGCACCGTCCTGGGCGTAATGCGCACTTTGCCGGGCAAAATATTGCCGCGCATTGCCGGCGCTTACGTCGACTTGTTCCGCAACGTGCCATTGCTGGTGCAATTGTTTATCTGGTACTACGTCATACCGGATTGGCTGCCCGAGAGCATGGGCAACTGGCTCAAGCAAGATATCTCGCCCATCATGAACGCCTTTATCACGGTCACCGTGTGTCTGGGCCTGTTCACGGCGGCGCGGGTCTGCGAGCAAGTGCGTACCGGCATTCAAGCACTGCCCAAGGGCCAGACCAATGCAGCACTGGCGCTTGGGCTGAGCCTGCCGCAGGTGTATCGCAATGTGGTGGTGCCACAGGCGTTTCGCATCATCATTCCGCCATTGACCTCCGAGTTTCTGAACATCATCAAGAACTCGTCAGTGGCGTCATTGGTGGCTTTGCCGGAACTGCTGGCGCAAACCAAGCAGACGGTGGACTTTACCGCCAACCAGTTTGAAGCCTATACCGTCGGCACCTTGATCTACTTTGTGGTGAACATCGGACTGATGCTGTTCATGCGCTGGGTGGAAAAACGCCTGCGTGTACCGGGCCTGATTGCGCTGGGAGGCAAATAACATGCTGCATTTTTCTGATCTTTCCGGATCGCTGCCCGGCTTGTGGGACGGCATGAAAATCACACTGCAGATGTTGCTGATGGCAGTTGTCGGCGGCATGGTGCTGGGTACACTGCTGGCGCTGGCGCGACTGTCGAGCAACAAGTTTCTCAGTTCGCTGGGCGGGTTCTACGTTACTTACTTCCGTTCGATCCCATTGCTGATGGTGATCTCGTGGTTCTACTTTGCCGTGCCGCTGATCATTGGCTGGGTCACTGGCGCCAACCACCCTATCGGCGCTTTTGTGTCTTGCCTCGTGGCGTTCACCATGTTCGAGGCCGCGTATTACGCCGAGATCGTGCGGGCCGGCATTCAGGCGGTTTCGCGCGGCCAGATCAACGCTGCCTATGCGCTGGGCATGCCCTACGGCCAGGCCATGCGTCTGGTGGTGCTGCCGCAAGCGTTTCGCAAAATGACGCCGCTGCTGCTGCAACAGTCGATCATCCTGTTTCAGGATACATCGCTGGTCTACGCGGTCGGTGTGCTCGACTTCTTTAACGTCGCCTACTCCAAAGGCAACATCACGGGTGAATTGCAGCAGTACATCCTGCTGGCCGGTGTGGTGTATTTCGTGATCAGCTTCGGTGCCTCCCGCCTGGTGAAGCATCTGCAAAAAAGGATGACCGTATGATTTCCATCAACAACATCAGCAAGTGGTATGGCGAATTCCAGGTGCTGACCGATTGCACCACGCAGGTTGAGAAAGGCGAAGTGGTGGTGGTGTGCGGGCCCTCGGGCTCGGGTAAATCCACGCTGATCAAGTGCGTTAACGGGCTGGAGCCATTCCAGCAAGGCACCATCACGGTGGAAGGCACCTCGGTAGGCGATGCCAAAACCAATCTGCCCAAGCTGCGCAGCCGTATCGGCATGGTGTTCCAGAACTTTGAACTGTTTCCGCATCTGACCATTGCCGACAACCTGACCATTGCGCAGATGAAGGTACTCGGCCGCGGCAAAGACGAAGCACTGGAAAAAGGCATGAAACTGCTGGATCGCGTCGGCCTGAAAGCGCAAGCCGCCAAGCACCCGGGCCAGTTGTCTGGCGGTCAGCAACAGCGTGTGGCCATTGCGCGCGCGCTGGCCATGGACCCGATCGCCATGCTGTTTGACGAGCCAACCTCCGCGCTTGATCCGGAAATGATCAACGAAGTGCTGGATGTGATGGTCGAACTGGCCAAAGAAGGCATGACCATGATGTGCGTGACCCACGAAATGGGCTTTGCCAAGAAAGTGGCAAATCGCGTCATCTTTATGGATCGTGGCCAGATCATTGAAGATGCCAAAAAAGAAGAGTTCTTTGGCAGCCCGCGTTCGGAACGGGCGCAGGCGTTTTTGTCGAAGATTCTGCAGCACTGATACGCCGCAGCATCGGCCACATAGAAAAAGCCACGACTTCAGTCGTGGCTTTTTATTTACCCAACACAATCACACCAATACATTACTGCTGAGCGTCGCCCGGTTTGGCGTGGTCAGCGCGATGCTGCGCCCACTTGGCTTCACGCTCTTTCATCTTGGCTTGCAGTTGCTGCTGCTGGGCTGGCGTCAGCACGGCATACAACTGATGCTGGAACTTCAGCCGTGCCGCGCGACCGGCCACCATTTGCTGCGCATCGGCCTGGGCCAGTTGATCTGCCTTGGCATCGCTGTAATCGCTGGAGAACAGCAGCGCCTGCTCCTGATCATGGCTGGCCTTCATACCTTGCATTTGTTGCTGCATGGCCGAGCGGTTGGCTTGCATCAGTTGCTTGATCTGCGCTTTCTGGGCGTCGGTCAGATTCAGGTCTTTGAACATCATCCAGCCATCATGCGGGCCGTGCGGGCCCTTGTGCATGTGCTCTGCTGGCGGCTGAGTCGGTGCATCGTCAGCAAATGCGCTGGTGACCAGCGTGCCCATCGCAACGGTAGCGACAACGGCGGCAATCAGGTTTCGAGTCTTGAACATGGTTCACTCCTTTGCATATGACTTGTGGTTATCGGGTTCCGGCGGGGTCAACCGGCGATGGTTACATTATCCGGTGACCCTGTGTTAAGCGGTGTTAATCGATTGAAAAGACAAAGTAAAGTTTCGTATCAGGGCATTGCCAGCGGTATCAATCACGCCATTGCGGACGATTGCCGTGGTCACCACGACCGTCGTGCCAGTCACCGTGATCCGGGCGACCACCCCAATGTGCCGGAGGAGCCGGACGGTAATAAACCGGGCGCGGTTGCACAACATACGGGCGATAAACCGGACGTGGCGGAACGTAATAGACCGGGGCTACCACCGGGCGAGGTGCGTAGTAAACCGGGGCGGGGGCTACCACCACCGGCGCTACGGCTACAGGCAGCCCCAGTCCGATACTGACCGATACGTGCGGGCTGGCCATGGCGGAACCGGCGCTCAGACCGATTGCGGCGGCGGCGATGCCAATCAGGTATTTGATCTTCAACATGGTGATCTCCAGAAAAGTGGTTTTACAGGACAAACAACCTGGCGCTGTACTGCGTTGCCTTGGTCGTTTGGCGTGATTCCACTATGCTCGGCCCTTTGGTAAAGGTGGGTTATCGAAGTGCAAAGATTGCGTAAAGCAACCGCCCTTTACTTGGTTAATCCCCGCTAAATCAGCGAAGATGTGAACCGGATCACGCGAAAATGAATATAAGCAAAGGAAGCATCATGCGAATTCTGCTGGTGGATGACGACACCGAACTCTGCGCCATGCTGGCTGAATACCTCGGCACCGAAGGCTATGAGGCCGATGCCGTGCACGATGGCGAAGCGGGCGTTGCCGCCGCATTGTCGGGCAAGTACGGGATCATGGTGCTGGATGTCATGATGCCGCGCATGGGCGGAATTGAAACGCTGCGGCAAATCCGCGAGAAAAGCCGCATTCCGGTGATCATGCTGACCGCCAAGGGCGATGACATTGACCGCATTATCGGGCTGGAACTGGGTGCCGATGATTACGTGCCCAAACCCTGCCAGCCGCGTGAACTGGTGGCTCGCCTGCGCGCCATCTTGCGCCGCACCGGCAATACCGAAACCACAGAAGACGATCCGGTCGTGCCACTGGTTTCCGGCCCGTTACAACTGAATCCGGCATATCGGCGGGCCGAATGGAACGGCGAGCCGCTTGATCTGACCAGCTCCGAATTCAACCTGTTAGAGATGCTGTTGCGGGCACAAGGCAAAGTGCTCAACAAGAACGAATTGTGCGAGCAAGCGCTAGGCCGCCCATTTACCCGCTATGACCGCAGCGTGGACGTCCACATGAGTAACCTGCGCCAGAAGCTGGGCAATTACGCCGATGGCCGCACGCCCATCCAGACCGTGCGCGGCATTGGTTATCAATGGCTGACGGAGTAAGCGATGCCTAAAGGACGTTTATTCTGGAAGATTCTGATCGGCTTCTGGCTCACGCTGATTTGCGTGTTCTTTGGTGTGGCCGCCGTTTTTGCCATTTACGATGAACAACGCGCCGTGGTGCAGGACGCACTGGCCACCAATCCGCGGTTGTCGGTCCTGACCACTTCGGCCGCCAGCGTGCTGCGCTATGGCGGCGTCAATGCGTTAACCGAGGTCTCCGCTTACTGGCCGCGCTTTGCCAAGACCAATATCCTGGCAGTGGGCGACGACGACAAAGACGCGCTGGGCCGCCCGGTTCCCGCCAATGCGCTCAGCATGGCGCGCCAGTATGTCCACAACAACAGACCCGCCAGCGCTGGCGAACCCGATCAAAGCACGCCCAGCGTAATCCAGGTGGTGACGCCGCAGCAGCAACATCTGCTGGTGTTTGCCGTGTTTGACGAAAACATGGTCCGGCGCACGCCACAACGACAATGGTTGCCGCCGCAAATGCTGTGGCTGGGTGCATTTGGTAGCCTGATTTTCAGCGCCCTGCTGGCGTGGTACCTCACCCGCCCTATCCGGCTGTTGCAACGCGCGTTTGATCGAGTTGCCAATGGCGATCTGGATGAGCGTATCGCTCCGCGCATGGGCCGACGGCGTGACGAAATTGCCGACTTGGGCCACGACTTTGACCGCATGGCCGAGCGCCTCAAACAGTTGGTCCACTCCCAGCGCCAGCTATTGCATGACGTGTCGCACGAGCTACGCTCACCGCTGGCGCGCCTGCAAGTAGCGGTAGGTCTGGCCCGCAAACAACCCGACAACATGATGACCAGCCTGGATCGGATCGAGCGTGAATCGAAACGCCTGGATGAGTTGGTGGGAGAGCTACTTACGCTCTCGCGGCTGGAAGCCGCTGGGCAGGCTGACCCGGATCACTACTTCGACATGATTGAACTGCTGGATGCAATTGTCGACGATGCCCGCTTTGAAGCCGAAAACGCCGGAATCCAGATCGGTCTGGGTATCGACCCGGCGCTAGCTAACCAGGAGGCCATTTTGAGTGGCCGAGCCGAGCCGATGTATCGGGCGGTGGAAAACGTGGTGCGCAATGCGCTCAAATATTCGCGGCCAGGGCAACGCGTAGACCTGGATGTACAACTGGCAGATGGCGGCAAAACGCTGGAAATCAGTGTGACCGATCAGGGCCCCGGTGCGCCGGAAGAACAACTGGAATTGATGTTCCAGCCGTTTGTGCAACTGGATGGTGAAAACCGCCAACCTGGCTATGGTTTGGGGCTGGCGATTGCCCAGCGTGCGGTACAAGCTCACGGCGGCACCATCAAGGCCACCAACCGTGCCCAGGGCGGGCTGATGATCTCTATCCGGTTGCCGTTGATGTCAGGGCTGACCGAGGCGGCGTAGCGTGGATTCGTTCCGGCTGCGGGACGAATCCATCACGCGCATTCTTTATTGCAGTGGCTGTGTCTGGACCTGCGCGGTAGCCGTTGTCGGGGCGGCGGTTAGCCCGGCGTGTTGCACAGGAGCAGGTGTGGCTGAAGGCGCTGTGGCCTTGTCGTAAGCCCAGCCGCCGACTGCGGCGGTGCCTTCGACACCCGCCTTGCCCACATCCCAGGCAATACCGGTTGCCGTAGTGGCCACGTTCACCGCAGCGGCTCCTACTGATACCACGGCACAACCATTCAGCGCTGCCAGCAGTGGCAAAGCCATCAATCCCAACGACCACTTCATTTTTTGCTTCATCTTCCTGAATATTCTTTTCTGCGGGCGCAAACCGGTGTCCGGCTGCGCCCATTTGTTGTTGCAAATCCGTTATTGCAAACCGGTTAAATTAGCGGCCCATCCCGCCTACTTGTTGCGCCAGATAGGTGGCGTAGTTGTCGGTCATTCCACCGATAAAATCGAGCACCCGCCGATAGGTCTGGTAAATCGGCCACTCTTTGCGCGGCGCATTGTATTCCATCAGGTCCAGAATGCGCTTCATCCTGAAAGGCAATTCCGGCGAAACTTTGAGCTGGTAAGCGGCGTTGCAGAATGCATCAAGCAGGATATCCAGGCAAGTGAACGACCCAACCTCAATTTCCACCTTGCGCCGGGCGTTGAAAATACGGTCTCGCGCCAGTTGTTTGGATTCGGCAATGCCCTGGCGCACGCTGGCCGGGCAATCGTTGAGCAAATCGCCCTGATAACTGCCTTCCATCAAGCGTGGATACTGGCGCAAGAACGCCTCCGCAACCTCGGCCACGCAGCGCCCAACTGCCTTGCCGCGCAACAACGAAATCTTGCGACGGGTTGATGGCGCCGCTGCGACTTCAAGCCGCAGCAATTCATGATCGCCGCCGCAGATTTTCAGCAAGATCGGTTCAACGATCTCGTACGGCAGCATGCCAATCTCGATACCGTCTTCCAGATCGAGAATGGCGTAGCAAATATCGTCAGCCGCTTCCATCAGATACGACAATGGGTGCCGCCCCCATTTGCCTGGCGACAGTTGCGGCAATCCCAATTCGCAAGCCACTTGTTCCAGCAGTAGATGTTCAGATTGATAACAGCTGAACTTGCCCTTTTCACCGGCGTATTCGCTGGTCCACGGATATTTGAGCGTAGCGCCCAGCGTGGCAAAGGTCAGGCGCATGCCGCCTTCAAAGCGATGATTCTCCAGTTGCGTAACCACCCGAAAGCCTTGCGCGTTACCTTCAAAGGTTTGCAGGTCACGGCGTTCGTCAGCAGTCAGGTTTTGCAGCAGGTAGGCATGTTCATCGCGGCGAAACCAGTCGCGAATCGCGTATTCACCGGCATGGCCAAACGGCGGATTGCCAATGTCGTGCGCCAGGCAAGCGGCCTGGATAATCGCACCCAGATCATAGGGCGTGATGTGTGCTGGCAAACGGCCCTGCAACTTTTCGCCCACCAGAATACCCAAGCTACGGCCTACGCAGCCAACCTCAATCGAATGCGTCAGCCGCGTATGCACGTGATCGTTTTCGGTCAGCGGATGCACCTGCGTTTTGCGCCCAAGCCGCCGGAATGGTGACGAAAACACAATGCGGTCGTGATCTTTGTGAAAGTCGCTGCGCGACGATTCGACATCGTGCGCTTCGTTACGCGGCGCGCCCAGACGTTCGGCACTAAGCAAGCTATTCCAGTCCATCATGATTTTGGCGATCCGGTGACTATACTGACGCAACAAAAAACGGGCCGCTGGCAAGCGCTAACGGCAAGGCATCATACCGCGTGGCCAGCCTGGCGCGGCACTTCATCAGTCGTCATCCTGGCGACGTAGCGTTGTCTATTTTGATCCACACATGCTTGCATCAGGCTTGCGGTGCCGAGGCCGACGCCGGGACAATGCCCTGTCAACCACACCGCCCCCACGCAATTGCTTGTCTTTACGGGTAAAACGGCCGCCCAGGGGAGCAGGAATTTAGTTAAAATGGCCGCCGTTTTTTTGCTGGGGTAGATCAATGGCACTGCTGGAAATTCGGGACGTGGTCAAACGCTTCGGCGACTTCACCGCCGTCAACCACGTGAGCCTGAGTGTTGAAGCAGGCGAGTTCTTTACCCTGCTCGGACCATCGGGCTGTGGCAAGACCACATTGCTGCGCATGCTGGCCGGTTTTGAAGAGCCGGATGAAGGTCAGTTGCTGCTGGATGGCAAACCACTCAATGGCGTTCCGCCAGAAAAACGCCCGGTACATACGGTGTTCCAGAGCTATGCCCTGTTCCCGCATATGACAGTGGCGCAGAACGTGGCTTTCCCGTTGAAGATGGCCAATATCCCGGCCGATCAGGTCAAAGCCCGTGTAACCGAAGTGCTGGATGACGTGCGCCTGGGCCAGTTTGCGCAGCGTTTTCCACATGAATTGTCCGGTGGCCAGCGCCAGCGCGTAGCCATTGCCCGCGCCCTGGTGAACCGCCCACGCGTGCTGCTACTGGATGAACCGCTGTCGGCGCTGGACGCCAAGCTGCGCGAGCAAATGCAGCTGGAACTGATCAACCTGCAAAAGGAAGTCGGCATCACGTTTATTTACGTGACGCACGATCAAGGCGAAGCACTGGCGCTGTCGCATCGTATTGCAGTCATGAGCCAGGGCCAGGTGGAGCAACTGGACGCCCCCGAGAACATCTACAGCTATCCCAAGAGCCGCTTTGTGGCTGACTTTATCGGCCAGTGCAATTTGCTGGATGCCACCATTCGCGAAATTGGCCCAGAGCGCATGAAGGTAGAGATTGCCGGCGTCGGCATGGCCGAAGCGCTGCCCGTTGCGGGAGCCACCGTCGGCCAGCAAGGCACGCTCACCCTGCGTCCCGAGAAAATCAAACTGGCCGCAACCCTGCCCACCGCCGTGGCCGACGAAGTCCACTTCAAAGGCACAGTGCATGACTGCCTGTATCTGGGCGACGTGACTGTGTATATCGTCGAACTGGAAAACGGTACGAAAATTGAGACCATGCTGCCCAACGCCGCATCGGGCCGCGCGCGCTTCTTTGATGACAATGATCAGGTAGAACTGGCATGGCGTTTCGACGCTGGCCATTTCTTGCTGGCGTGATGAGAGGCTGGTGATGGCGCGCTCAAAAAACCTGGCAAAGTGGCTGATTTCCGGCCCGCCGCTGCTGTATCTGATCTTCTTCTTTGCCATCCCTACGGCATTGATGGCGTTTGCGGCATTCCGCTTTCCCGGCGACTACGGCGGCTTGTTGCCGCTGATTGGCGCCGATCCGGCCACCGGCAAAACCGTGTTGCTGGTGAACAGCCAGAACTGGCACGACTACCTGACGCTGGATAACTTCGCGCGCTTCTTTCAGGAGGCGGTGTACGTCGAGTTGTTCATCAAGTCATTCGGTTATGCCGCGCTGACCACGCTACTGTGCCTGGGCATGTCTTACCCGCTGGCGTGGCTGATTGCCCGCAGCCCGAAGAAATGGCGTGACTTGCTGGTGCTGCTGGTGATCTTGCCGTTCTGGAGCAACTTCCTGATTCGCGTGTATGCCTGGATGATTATCCTGGGGCCGCAGGGCTACTTTGCCAAAGTGGTGAACATGGCGCTGGGCTGGATCGGCATCGCGCCGCAGCAGTTTCTGTTTACGCCGTTTGCCGTGATCATCGTGCTGGTTTATGTGCATCTGCCGTTTATGGTGCTGCCGCTGTACGCCAATCTGGAAAAGCACGACATGGCTTTGCTGGATGCCGCGCAAGATCTGGGCGCGTCACGCTGGCAACGCTTCTGGAAAGTCACCTGGCCATTGAGCTTGCCGGGCGTCTACGCAGGAGCTGCGCTGGTGTTTATTCCGGCGCTGGGCATCTTTGCGGTGCCTGATCTGGTGGGCGGCACCGACGGCATCATGATCGGCAATCTGATCAAGCAACAATTTCTGGATTCGCGCGACTGGCCATTTGGTTCGGTGCTGTCGATCATGCTCACCCTGTCCGTGCTGCTGATGGCCGGTTTCATGACCATGCTTGGTCGCGGAGGTAAGCGCAATGCACTCTAAACAAAGCAAATGGCTGTGGGGCGCGTCCCTGCTGGTTTACGCATTTTTGTACATGCCGCTGCTGATTGTGGTGGTGTACTCGTTCAACGACTCCAAACTGAACGCGGAATGGGTCGGCTTTACCACTCAGTGGTACGGCGTGTTGTTCAACGACGACCAGATGCTCACAGCGGCGCGCAACTCGCTGCTGATTGGCGTCACCTCCAGCTTCTTCGCCACCATTCTGGGCACGCTGGCGGGTCTGGCCATGTACAAGTACAAACTGCGCTTGCTGCCAGTGCTGGTGCTGACGCCGATTGCCATTCCGGAAATACTGATGGCGTTGTCACTGCTGATGTTCTTTGTCGTGCTCAACTTCAGCATGGGCTATCTGTCGATTGGCTTGGCACACATTGCGTTCTCGATTGGCTTCGTGGCGATTGTGGTGCGCTCGCGTTTGCAAGGGATGGATGAATCGCTGGTGGAAGCCGCGCGCGACCTGGGCGCATCGCCATTGCAAGCGTTCTGGCAAGTCACCTTTCCGCTGATTCTGCCGGGCATCATCGCTGGCGCATTAATGGCTTTCACACTTTCGATTGATGACTTTGTGATTACTTACTTTGTAGCCGGCGCTGGAGCGTCTACCCTGCCGCTGCAGATTTATTCCATGCTCAAGATTGCCGTTACGCCCGAAGTGAACGCGATTTCCTCGCTGTTGATGCTGCTGACGCTGGCACTGATTGTCATCGCCGCCAAAGTCGCCCCGGGTGCCTTGCGCGCCAGTCACTAAAAACCCCAGTTACAGGTTCGGCCCGGTGCTGAACCTTCTTTCGCCGGTAAACTGCCTGCCCCAATCATTGGGGCGGGCAGTTTCATTGAGGAAGGACGTTATGAAAAAACTGTTGTTGTCGCTTTCACTGGTCGCACTGGCCAGCGCCGCCCATGCCGATAATGTGCTGCATTTGTTCAATTGGAACAACGCGGTGCCGGACAGCACCATCAAGGCGTTTGAGAGCCAGTGCAAATGCCGCGTTGAAGCCACTTATTACGGTTCGGTAGAAGAGATGCTGGCCAAGCTCTCGGCAGGTGCCACCGGCTTTGACGTGATCGGACCGGCCAACTACGGCATTACGCCGTTGGTGAAACTGAACCTGCTGCAGCCGCTGGATCACAGCAAGTTATCCAACCTCAAGAATATCGCCCCGGCTTTTGCCAATACCAGGCTTGATCCGGGCAACAAGTATTCCGCGCCGTATGACTTCACGGTCACACTCGTCGGATACAACGAAACCAAGGTCAAAGAGCTGAGCCTGGACCCGACCACGTGGGCCATTGCCTTCGACCCCAAGGTGCTGGCCAAGATCAAAGGCAAGATCACCGTACTGGATGATCCGCGTGAAGTGATCGGCGAAGCGCTCAAGTACAACGGTTTTTCGGCCAATTCCACCAATCCGGCCGAACTGAAAAAAGCCGTGGCGACGATCGAGGCCGCCAAGCCGTATTGGGCGGCATTCAACAGCCAGAGTTACATCAAGGAACTCACGGTCGGCAATATCTGGGTGGCGCTGGGATACTCGAACGATATGTACCAGGCCCGCAGCGATGCCGCCAAAGCCAATCGCCCGTTCAAGATTGGTTACGCCTTGCAAAAAGAAGGCAACGGCATGACGGCGGATAGCTTTGTGGTCGCCAAAGCCGCGCCACGGGCCGATCTGGCGCATCAGTTCATCAACTTCATGCTCGATGGCAAAAACGCGGCTGAAACCACCAATCAGGTAGGTTCCGGCACACCCAATACCGCTGCTTTGCCTTTTGTGCGCGCAGACTTGAAAGCCGTGCCCGCTATCGCCCCGAGCTCCGCTCAAGCCAGCAAACTGGAGCAATTGACCGATCTGGACGCCAAAACCCGCCGTGCGTGGAATCAGGCCTGGACCGAGATCAAGGTCAGCAAATAAACGACAGTCGTTGCGGCGAGGTTTTCCAGAATATCTGATCTGGCATAATCGCCGTTTTCCGGCGTGGGACAGCGTATTCCGCGCCCTTTTTTGTGGTTCCGCAACTGGAGTGTCAACCCGATGAAAAAGCTTTTGATGGCCTTGATGTTGGCCGCAGGCGCCGCCCACGCTGAAGATGTTTTGCATATCTACAACTGGAACAACTACATCGCGCCGGAAACCGTAAAGCGCTTTGAAGCCGACTGCAAATGTAAAGTGGTGCAGGATTACTACGGTGCCATGGAAGAAATGCTGGCCAAGCTGGCCGCTGGCGCCAAGGGTTACGACGTGATCGTCCCTACCGGCTTTGCCCTGCCGCCGCTGATCAAGCAAGGCCTGGTGCAGCCGCTGGATAAAACCAAAATCCCGAACATCAAGAACATGAACCCGGCGTTCATGAACAGCCAGTTTGATCCGGGCAACAAGTACTCGATCCCTTACGCTTTCACCACCACGTTGATTGGTTACAACGACAAAAAGATCAAGGAACTGGGCATTGATCCGACCAGTTGGTCTGCCATTTTTGATCCGGCAGTGCTGAGCAAGATCAAGGGCAAAGTCACCGTACTGGACGACCCGAAAGAACTGTTTGCTGCCGCCATGATGTACAACGGTTTCAATCCGAACAGCACGGACATGAAACAGTGGCAAAAGGCCAAGGACACCATCATCAAGGCCAAGCCTTACTGGGCTGCGTTCAATAACCAGAGTTACATCAAGGAACTCACTGTCGGCAATATCTGGCTGGCGCATGGTTATTCCAGCGACTTTTTCCAGGCCAACGCTGATGCCCACACCGCCAAGCGTCCGTTTGGCGTGGCGTATGTGCTGCAAAAAGAAGGCAACACCTTGTCGGTGGATAACGTGATGGTGATGAAGTCCGCACCGCGTCCGGATCTGGCGTTCAAGTTCATCAACTTCATGACTGATGGCAAAAATGCATCCGATCTGACCAACATGATCGGCTCGGGCAATCCGAATGCCGCCGCGGGCCAGTTTGTGCAAGCGGACATCAAGAAAAACACCGCCGTATTCCCGGCTCCAGCTGATATGAAAAAGCTGTATCAACTCAACGCGCTGGAAGGCAAACCGCTGCGTGATCTGAACCGGCTCTGGACGGAAGTGAAGACCGCCCGGTAAGCTTCAAGGGGTAGCCAGTCTGGCTACCCTTTTTTCATTGCCCTCCGGCCTCATGCGCGCACTCCCTCCCATCAGCTTCCTGGCCCACCGTACTGCCCCCACTCGCGTGGCGCGCTACTTCTTCTGGTGCTACCTGCTGGTTGTGCTGCTGGTCTCGTTTTACCCGTTCTCCGGCTGGCGTTTTACCGGTGAACCGATCTTTGCCTTCTATACCTACCCGCTGCCGTATTACTTCACGTTTTTCGACAATCTGATCAACGTGGTTGCTTATTTCCCGCTGGGATTATCCGCCGCGCTGGCCATGCGGCGCTGGCGCTGGCTCGGGCCCTTACTGGCAGCGCTGATCGGCATCCTCACGTCGTGCGGGGTCGAATTTGTGCAGCAGTTCATTCCGACCCGGGTGGCGTCCAATATGGACATCCTCTCCAATGGCTGCGGCAGCGTCATTGGCGCGTTTGTGTCGGTGATTGTGGCGATGCGCCGCTCACAACGGCGCTGGCTGGTGTTCCGGCATTCGCACCTGTTTCCCGGTGGTGCAGCGGAATGGGGCATGGTGTGGCTGGGCCTATGGCTGATTACCCAGTTCGATCCATCCGTGCCGTTCTTTGGCGTGGTCGATGAACCACGCGGCATCCCGCAACCCATTCTTGCGCCCATGGGCGATCCAGCTTTGTTTTTGAACCTGCTGGAAGGCTGCGGCATGATGCTCAACACACTGGGCGTATGCTTGTTTGTGTCAGTGCTGGTGCGCCACAGCCGCGAGATACCCCGCGCGATTGCGTTGCTGGTCACGGTGGTGCTAGCCAGCAAAATCGTCTTTGCCGGGGCCATGCTCAAGTGGGTGGATTTTTTTGCCTGGATCAACCACAACGTGGCTTTGGGTGGCTTGGCAGCACTGCCCTTGCTGGCAGTGCTGTTGCGGCTGAAACGCCCATGGCGGGCGCTGGCCGGGGCCGTGTGCTTGCTGGCGACCGTATTGGTGAGCTGGATGTGGCCACTCACACCCCAACTGTCGGCCATTTTGCCGTTGTTCCGCTGGAACTACGGCCATCTGATGCACTTCCGCGGACTGGCGGCGCTGATCAGCGATCTGTGGCCCTACGGCACCATGTTGTTCCTGCTGGGCTTTGCCGCGACCTACCGCAGCGAGAACGAGCCCGACTGGTGAGTGCGCAAATGCGACTCAGGGCTTGTGCAGTCGCGCTATACGCCGTGCTTCGGCATCCTGCCAGCGCTTTTTCTCGATCTGTTTTTCTGGCTCAAACAGTGGCACTGGCGTGGTTTTACCATCGTCCCCTATCGCCACCATGGTGAAGTAGCAACTATTGGTGTGCCGTACCGTACGCTCGCGGATGTTCTCGGCGATCACCTTGATGCCGATTTCCATTGAGGTGCGCCCGGTGTAGTTCACGCTGGCCAGAAAAGTCACCAGTTCGCCGACGTGAATCGGCTGCTTGAAGGTGACCTGATCCACCGACAGCGTCACCACATAGGTTCCTGCATAGCGGCTGGCACAGGCATAGGCCACTTCATCCAGCAGTTTCAGCAATTGCCCACCATGCACGTTGCCAGAAAAATTGGCCATTTCCGGCATCATCAACACGGTCATGGAAAGCTGGTGGCGGGGAGTGTCGCTCATGAAATGTTCCTGGATAAGTGAACGCGGCAGATACGATGTGGATATACCAAAAGTAACGCCGGGCAAGCCCGGCGTCATCTGGATTATTTGCAGCGTCTGACTTAAACCACGCCAGCGTGATGCGCCTGCGCGTCGGCATGATAGCTCGAACGCACCATCGCACCCACGGCGGCGTGCTTGAAGCCCATCTTGTACGCTTCTTCCTCAAACATCTTGAACACATCCGGGTGCACATAACGCAGCACCGGCAGATGGCCATTGGAAGGTTGCAGATACTGGCCGATGGTCAGCATGTCGATGTCGTGATCGCGCATGTCACGCATCACTTGCAGGATTTCTTCATCAGTTTCGCCCAGACCGACCATGATCCCGGACTTGGTATTCACGTGCGGGTATTTGGCCTTGAAGTCTTTCAGCAGCTTGAGCGAATGCAGATAATCCGCGCCGGGGCGGGCTTGCTTGTACAAGCGCGGCACGGTTTCCAGATTGTGGTTCATCACGTCCGGCAAACCAGCGGCAAAGATATCGACAGCGATATCAAGGCGGCCGCGGAAATCCGGCACCAGCACTTCGATCTGTGTGGCCGGGCTGGCCGCGCGGGTCTTCTGGATGCATTCCACAAAATGCTGGGCACCGCCGTCACGCAGATCGTCACGGTCGACCGACGTCACCACCACGTAACGCAGCTTGAGCGCAGCGATGGTTTCAGCCAGATGTTGGGGTTCGTTCTCATCCAGCGGATTGGGACGGCCGTGGCCGACATCGCAGAACGGGCAGCGACGGGTACAAATGTCGCCCATGATCATGAAGGTGGCTGTGCCCTTGCCGAAGCACTCCCCGATGTTGGGACAGGACGCCTCTTCGCATACCGTGTGCAGCTTCTGGTTGCGCAGAATGTCTTTGATTTCGTAGAAGCGGCTATTGGTGCTGGGCGCCGTAACGCGAATCCAGTCCGGCTTCTTAAGCTTTTGTTCCAGCGGAACAATCTTGATCGGGATACGCGCTGTCTTGGCTTCGCCTTTGTGTTTTACACCGGCGGAGTTGGAAGCAACAGGGGAGGCAATCTCGGAGGCAGTCTTGAGTTCTTCAGTCATCGTGTCAGCGCAACCCTTGCTTGTGGCAAGCGTTAATCAGTTGATTTGTTGCAGAATTTTGTCGGCCATTCTACGCGCAAGCGTGGCAGGTGTCTCGGCAAAGCCGTAATCACTCAATTGAGCAATCCGCAGGCCTTCGTAGCCGCACGGATTGATCCAGCCAAACGGCTGCAAATCCATGCCGACATTGAACGACAAACCATGAAATGAACAGCCATTACGAATGCGCAAACCCAGCGCGGCAATCTTGGCCTCGCCCAGTTCATCACGCACATATACGCCCGGCGCATCGACCTTGCCCCAGGCTTCGATATCAAAGTCTGCCAGCAAGTTGATAACGCTTTGTTCCAGCTTGCGCACCAGTTCACGCACACCGAGCTTGCTGCGACGCAGGTCCAGCATGGTGTAGGCGATCAGCTGGCCAGGACCGTGATAGGTGACCTGCCCGCCCCGATCAATCTTGACGATGGGAATATCGGTCTGGCGCAAGATGTGTTCCGGCTTGCCCGCCTGGCCCAGGGTGTAGACCGGCGGGTGCTCGAGCAACCAGATTTCGTCCTGGCTATCCGGCGTTCGGGCATCGGTGAAGTCCTGCATGGCGTGCCATGTCGGCTCATAGGCTTGCAGGCCGAGCGGGCGGACCAGCACGCCGCCGACCTCAGCCGGTTGCTGATCGTGCCAGCCCTCTGCGGCGACCAGCAAACCATTGTTCTCCTCACGCCTCACGCCTTGCTCCTTTTAGCCCCGGTTGAGCGGGACACACCATTACAACACCATGCGTACCAGCGGATGCGCCCGCAACGCGGCATCAATGGCGTGCACTTGTTCAACGCTCTCAAACGTAATGGAGAGCGTGGCGGCGTAGTAATTGCCTTCACGGCTTTCGCGAATGGTGACCAGCTCAGCCAAAAAGCCGGGGATATGCTGTACGGTCACTTCCATCAGCGCAGCGTGAAATTCGTCCTGGGCGACCTGCTTGCGGCTCACCGCTTTTACCGGGATCAACACCGGAAACTCAACCAGGTCTTCCAGCTTGGGCTGGCCCAGATCAGTCAGGTTAACTTCGCTCATGCTTGTGGCTCCTTGTGGCGCATTACGTCGCGCTTGAATTGCTGATAATGGCGATACATGGCCCGGAACAACGGCCCGGGCTGCCCGCTACCAACCGGGCGGCCATCCATAATCACCACTGCCAACACCTCTTTGGACGATGAAGTCAGCCAGACTTCGTCGGCATCACGCACTTGCTGCTCGGTGATCTCACAAACCCGATGCGCCATACCATGCTGTCGGGCCAGTTCCAGGATGAGGTCGTAAGTGATGCCGGTGAGCATCAGATGCGAGGGTGGTGGGGCCAGTATTTCGCCTTGAATGACCACAAAGATGTTGCTCGATGAGCCTTCTATCAAGAGGCCATCCCGAAATAGTACCGTTTCCGCCGCCCCTTCAGCCACCGCCAACTGACGAAGCAACACGTTGGCGAGCAGTGTCGTGGCCTTGATATTGCAACGCAGCCAGCGGATATCCGCCGCAGAAACCACCGCGACGCCCTGCTCTACCAGATCCGGCGACGGCTGGGTCAGCGGGTCGGCATAGATCAACACCGTGGGTTCAACTTTCGTCGGAATCACATGATTACGCGGGTACGCTGGCCCGCGGGTGACCTGCAAATAGACCGACTGATCGGCAAAACCCTGCAAGCGGATGATCTCCAGAATCAGCGTTCGCCAGGTTTCCCGCGAATGCGGGTTGTCGATCTGCACGGCAGCCAGGCTGTTTTCCAGCCGGGTCAGGTGTTCATCCAGCCGGAACGGCAAGCGGCTGTACACCGGAATGACTTCGTACACACCGTCACCAAACAGAAATCCGCGATCCAGCACCGGCACCTGGAGTTGCTCCAGCGGGGCAAAACGGCCATTCAGATAAGCGGTGAGTTCGGGAATTTGCATGGCGAAGTCTCAGGGCTGCACAAAGTAATACCCCATTATGGCCTTGGCT
This sequence comes from Silvimonas sp., assembly GCF_031291215.1. Classification (NCBI taxonomy): domain Bacteria; kingdom Pseudomonadati; phylum Pseudomonadota; class Betaproteobacteria; order Neisseriales; family Chitinibacteraceae; genus Silvimonas; species Silvimonas sp. Next base: position 134,692 of record NZ_JARLJK010000009.1, on the reverse strand, counting down.
GGGCCTGCTGAAACCTGGTGATTTACCGTCAACTCAGGCAACCGTCGGCGTCGTCAGAAGGCCCTTATTAAAAACTTGTAATATTCTGTTCACATTAGAGCCTTAATCTCGCAACAATTTTCGGGCGCCCACGTCGCATACAACAATTGAAAACTGGCCATTTGAGCTGGTTTCACTCGGAGATGAGCCACCCTCGGGATGGCAGCTTGAAGCGCCCTAACCGCAACCACTGCGAGGTTTTAACCCGATGCCAGCCAATATCTTGCTCGTTGAAGACGAACCAGCCATCCAGGAACTGATTTCCTTCAACCTGACTCAGGCCGGCCATCACGTCATGCGGGCCGATTCAGCCGAATCTGCAGCGCATATCGTGCGTAACGCTTTGCCCGATCTGATTTTGCTGGACTGGATGCTGCCCGGCATGACCGGCATTGAATTTGCCCGCAAGCTGCGCGGCGAAGAACGTACCCGCCAAATTCCGTTGATCATGCTCACCGCGCGTTCGGATGAACAAGACAAGATTATTGGGCTGGATACCGGTGCCGATGATTACATCACCAAGCCATTCAGCCCGCGTGAACTGCAAGCGCGCATCAAGTCGGTGCTACGTCGCCGCTCGCCGCAAGTGACGGATGACTTGGTCGAAGTACAAGGTTTGCGGCTGGACCCAACCACTCACCGTGTCACCGGCAACGGCGACCCGATTGATCTGGGCCCGACGGAATTTCGTCTGCTGCATTTTTTCATGACTCACCCGGAGCGTGTACACTCGCGCGCCCAATTGCTTGATCAGGTCTGGGGTGATCATGTGTTTGTGGAAGAGCGCACCGTGGACGTACATATCCGTCGTCTGCGCTCGGCACTGGAAATCTCCGGCTATGACCGGTTAATCCAGACTGTGCGCGGCACCGGTTACCGCCTGTCCGCACAATAAAAAAACCAGTTGAAAAATCCACCGGCTTTATAAAACCGTAAGCCGGTGGAAAAATCGTAATAAACTCATGCCAGTCTCGACCGCATAAAAACCCGTTCCGCTTTCGGACTTTTCGATGATTTGGCTGCGCTCGACCATTTACTATATTTCTATCGCCCTCGTGGCCTTGCTGGTGTCTGCCATCGCCGGGCCGCTCTGGGGTTTGTCTCTGGCGGTGATCATTCTTGGAATGGCCACCGCATTCCATTTGTTCAATCTGGCCCGTTTGCTGCGCTGGATGCGTAACCCGCGCGTTGATAACGTGCCTGGCAGTTTTCTGCTGTGGCAAGACTTGTTCGACCGGCTGTATGACCAGGTTCGTTCGCAAAAGAAAACCCAGGAACGGCTGGCACATATGCTGGAGCGCTTTACCAGCGCTGGCGAAGCGTTGCCTGATGGCGTGATCATGCTGGATGAACACGACCGGATTGAATGGTGCAATCAGGCCGCCAGCCAGCATCTGGGCATTGATCGTGTTACCGACATCTGGCAAATCGTCACCAACATCGTGCGTCAGCCGAGCCTGCGCGAATATCTGCGCATGCAGGATTTTGCGCACCCGCTGATGCTGCGCACGACTCGTCCTCACGAACAGGTGTTGTCAGTGCAACTGGTGCCGTTTGATTCAACCCGCAAATTGCTGCTGTCGCGCGATATCACGCAGCTGGACCGGGTGCAGACCGTGCACCGTGACTTCATTGCCAATGTATCGCACGAACTGCGCACGCCGCTAACGGTGGTCGGCGGGTTTATCGAGACCATGATCGATATGCCACAACTGGACGAGACCACGCGCGGCCAGCAACTGCAATTGATGTACGACCAGACCCAGCGCATGCAACGGCTGGTGGATGACTTGCTGACTTTGTCGCGCCTGGAAAACGGCCAGCAGATGAAGGAAGAAGAAGTCGACATGCCGCAATTGATGAAACTGATGCAGGCCGAAGCGGCCGGTTTGTCGCAAGGTCGCCATGAAATCCGCATCGGCACTCTGGCGCCGATCCGCTTGATTGGTAATCACGACGAACTGCATTCGGCGTTTGGCAACCTGGTGTCCAATGCCATTCGCTACACGCCGACCGGCGGGCAGATCACCATCAACTGGCAAGCCGATGGCGAGCAACCTGTGTTCAGTGTCCAGGATACCGGCATCGGCGTGGCGCCCGAACATTTGCCGCGACTGACCGAGCGCTTTTACCGGGTGGATCGCGGTCGTTCGCGTTCGACCGGTGGTACCGGGCTGGGGCTGGCGATTGTTAAACATATTCTGCAGCGACATCAGGCGCAACTGGCGGTGAAATCGCGGCTGGGTGAAGGCAGCGAATTTTCGGTGCGCTTCCCACCGCATCGCTCGCTAAGTGACTGAGCTGGCGTGATCTGTAACGGCCAGAAATTCGCAAAAAGCAGCCCAATGCGAGGGCGTACGTCGGGAAAACCCCGATTCTTGTGTTTTATTTATGCGCCCTGGCCCCATATACTTGCGTACCGCCGGGCGCTACGCGAGCCGGTAGTGTGAAATCTTCCAAGTGATCGCATGTCCAACACAGTGTCATTAGCGGATAATGACGGATGAATTGGGCGGTTACGCCTTTTTATGACAACGTATGAATTTGAGGTGAATGCAATGAGTAGAATCGCTGCCATCAAGCCCTTCGGGCAACGTATCTGGCTGGATAACCTGTCCCGCGGCCTGCTGAAATCCGGCGAACTGGCTCGCCTGATCCAGGAAGACGACATCGCTGGCGTCACATCCAACCCGGCGATTTTCTACAAGTCCATCAGCTCTGATGAACTGTACGCAGGCGACCTGGCTGAGCTGAAAAAGCAAGACCTGACCGCTGAACAACGCTACGAAGCACTGGTTGTGCCGGACATTCAAGCCACTTGCGACCTGACCGCGCCGATGTACCGCGACACCAAGGGTCTGGATGGCTACGTGAGCCTGGAAGTCTCGCCGACGCTGGCTAACGACGCACAAGGCACCATCGACAACGCCAAGCGTCTGTGGGCGGCCATCAATCGTCCAAACGCCATGATCAAGGTTCCAGCTACTCCAGCTGGCGTGATCGCGTTTGAAGAACTGATCACCTCGGGCATCAACGTGAACATCACCCTGATGTTCAACCTGAAGCATGTTGATGATGTGACCAACGCCTACGTGCGCGGTCTGGAAGCACGTGTTGCTGCTGGCCTGCCGATTGATCACATCCGCGCAGTGGCATCGGTGTTCCTGTCCCGCGTTGATACCCTGATCGACAAAAAGCTGGAAGCGCTGGGCACACCAGAGGCCAAGGCTCTGTCGGGCAAAGTAGCTATCGCTTTCGTCAAGGTGGCTTACCAGCACTACAAGAAGCTGTTCCACGGCAGCCGCTTTGCGGATCTGAAAGCCAAGGGCGCACATCCACAACGTCTGCTGTGGGCATCCACCGGCACCAAGAACGCTGCTTTCCGCGACACCATGTACGTGGAAGAGCTGATCGGGCCAGAAACCGTTAACACCGTGCCAGACGCTACCCTGAACGCATTCCGCGATCACGGCGTTGCTGCTGACAAGCTGGAAACCAATACCGAAGCAGCGGTTGAGACCCTGGTCCAACTGCGCAAGGTAGGCATCAACTACAACCTGATCGGTGAACAACTGCAGGTTGAAGGTCTGAAGCTGTTTGATGAAGCGTTTGAAAAGCTGCTGGAACTGACCAAGTAATTGGTCCAGTCTCACTGGCAATAAAAAAAACCGGCTTTCATGGCCGGTTTTTTTATTGGTCTCGCTCAAGGCACTCAACCCGTCATCAATGCTTGCGCCCGTTCCAGATAGGCCACCATCAGTTGCGTACGCTCACGCCCGAACACCAGCGAGGCCACCTGCGCCACCACAGAACGCTGCTGGCCTGGCGCACATTCGTCCGCAGCATTGGCCACCCAGCACTCACAACCACTGATGTGGCCGAGGGGCGACACGGTCACCGTATTGGCGCCGATCTTGCACCAGTTGCTATTGGCTGCCGCGCGGATGTGGTCCACGTCGTACAGGTTGGATGAGGTCACGCCTCCCGCAATGGCATAGAAGTCGTGCTCGCCATCCCACGCGGCAATACTGGCGGTGCTTTGATTGATAACGCGGCCATTGAATGGCCAGGCGGTATACATGGCTTGGGCCGGGCTGGCCAAGGCGAACAGGACGGCGGCAAAACAACCTGCAACTGCAATTCGTTTCATATCGACGGCTGGAATAATCTGAGTGGCCTGCTTAACAGCAAGAACCGGGCCAGCTGTGGCAAGACGCCTTGTTTTCAGAGACTTAGCCAACATGCCAGTTCATTGCTGACTTGTTTCAGCCCGGTTAAGAACTCATGACGTCGCCATATAGCGACATTTACTCTATGCCATATGGCTATTTGCTTGATTTGAATGCGGTATGACTGTCGCCATATAGCGACGCCGACGTCAGAAAGTGACAAATTCGTGACGATTTAACCGCAATGAAGGCGTCACTGGCGCACGCATGCGCGGCGCGGGAAGCGCCGAATCCTATATCCGCCAGGCAATAAAAAACGGGCCAGTCTTGCGACCGGCCCGCCTCGTTCAAAGAGATATCGTCAGCGTCAGCGCGACTTATTTCAAGCCCACGGTTGCATCGGGATTCTCTTGCTGCAGGATGTACTTGGTACCGCCAATGGTCACGACATAGTTCGACGGACCAGAGATCGGCAGGTAGTAGTTCAACGCCACGGTCACAGTCTGCCCCGGGGCGATGGTTTGCCAGGTCGGAACGCTGAACTTGGCATGGTTGTAGTTGGCCTTGAAGCCACCAATATTGTTCGGACCACTGTAACCCGCCGAAGTATTGGTCAAACCGAAGCCAGACTGATCCGCCATGGTGGCCGGAGTCGAAACCGGGTAATCAAACTCGATCGTGGTGCCGCCCGGGATGGTTTGCGTGGTGTTGTTGGTCAACTCCATCTTCGGGGTGATCGGGTAGTTGTTATCGCCCAGCGGCCACTGATCCAGCGTTATCCCCAGCGCTACCGATGTCGTCGGCAGTGTGGTTTCGGCCTTCTTGTTGCCATACGGCGCGGCAGCGGTGAAGGCGTTGTAGATGTCGGTGGTCAGCGTGGTGCCCATGTAGTACTCGCCCTTGCCGCCGTTCATGCTGGCGTTCCAGGCATAGTCACCGGCCAGTTCCCAGATCATGGCACCGCCGATACCGTTGTTGACGATATATTGGGCCTTGGCCTGGATGGACTGCTCGGTTTCGGTCGACAGGAACACTTGCTTGGTGGCATTCCACAACCACGGCGCGACCAGCGTTGCGCTGTAGTTAGGAACATACGTGCCGGTGATGGTCTTCTCGGTCACCTTGTAGGCGTCCAGATAGTCCGGAACGATGCCATTCTGCAAGTTCAGGGTATGCCACAACGGGTTGCCCCCGCCCGGCACCGGATTGCCTTGGGTGTCCAGGTCATACCACACGTTATCGATACCGGTCGCACCCTGACCGCAAGTCGCAATGCCCTTGCAAGTAATGGTGCTGCTCACTGTCGGCGAAGTACCCCACAAGCCGTTGGTGCCGCCCGTCACGCCCTTCCAGCCACGGGTGTAGTACGGCACACCCAGGTTGATCCGGCCTGCTTGCATTGCGCCACGATAGTAGTGGAAGGCCCAGTCGGTGTTCAGATAACCAATGCCGCCGTATTGCGAAGCGCCGTACACGCCGCCCGCCTTCAGTTCAGCATCGTTGCCATCGTCAAACAGCGCGGCGTTCGGACCGACATACTGGTTCCATGCGCCATGCAGGTCGTAGGACATCAAGCTGGCGTAGTCCAGATACTGCAGACCGGACATGTTTTCTTCGCCACGCAGAATCCAGCCCGAAGCCGAACCGGCAATGCTCAGCATGTAGTACTTGTTGTCGTTGGCCGCTGCTGCATCCAGTTTCTGGCGCAGGGTTTTGAGCAACAAGTTGTAGCTGGTCATCAAACCTTTCTGACGTGGCCCCGAGATGGAGAAGTCGTCCGGGTTACCGGCTTGCGAGTTGGTGGTTGGGTGCTCGTAGTCGATGTCCACGCCATCAAAGAACGTGTACTGACGCAGGAACGCCACGACCGAATCGGCAAAGGTATTGATCCCGGCCGTGTTGGTGGAGCCATCGGCATTGGTGGTCATGGTGTAGAAACCAGTACCGCCCGCCCAGCCGCCAATCGACATCATCACTTTGACGTTCGGGTTGGCTTTCTTGTATTGCGCCAGCAGGTTGAAGTGCCCCTTGTATGGCAACGAGGTGTCCATCTGCGCGCCAGCCACACCCGGCCAGGTCAGGTTGATATCGGCGCTGGTGGCGCTGGTATCAATGGCGATCTTGTAGGTGTTCTGGTCAACCGTCGCAAACGCGTAGTTCAGGTGCGAGATCTTGTTCCATGGCACGTTGTTCACCAGGTAAGACGGAGTGCCATCCACACCGGTGCGCCAGCTGGCGAAGTAACCCACGATCCGGCGATTCAGCCCGTTGGCCAGCACTTCACGGCCATTGGCGTCATACACCTTGCAATACGGCACGCCGGTCGCACCGGGGATCAGACCATCCGGACGGCAAGCATTGGCTGACGGGGTTGGTGCAGGCGTTGGTGTCGGGCCTGGCGCTGGTGTCGGTGTTGGTGTTGGTGTTGGTGTTGGTGTTGGTGTTGGTGTTGGTGTTGGTGTTGGTGTTGGTGTTGGTGTCGGTGTCGGTGTCGGTGTCGGTGTCGGTGTCGGTGTCGGTGTCGGTGTCGGTGTCGGCGTCGGTGTCGGCGTCGGCGTCGGCGTCGGTGTTGTATTGCCACAGTTACCGACGATCAACCACGGCTGGCCGCTGCCGGTAACACCGGAATTGGTAGCCGGGCTCTGGCCCTGGGTCCACCAGTTGGCCTGGTAGTTCACGCCATTCAGGCTGACCAGCGCGCCAGTGCTATAGGCAGTGGTGGCATTCCACGCTGCATTACAGTTACCGGAGGGAGTCGGTGCCGGAGTGGGCGTTGGTGTTGGAGTAGGTGCCGGGGTTGGCGTCGGAGTCGGCGCAGGTGTTGGGGTAGGAGTCGGTGTCGGAGCTGGTGTTGGGGTAGGAGTCGGTGCTGGCGTTGGGGTCGGCGTTGGTGTGCCGCCGGCATCCGCGCCAAGATCTTTCCACAGGCTCGGGGTTGCCGCCGGGTTCCAGTTGGCACCGACATAATCGGTCTGGGTTACCAGCGCTTGATAATCGTGACCGTTGTAATAAACGATCGTGCCAGCGGTATAGGTACCGCCATCTTGCCAGGTCGGGTACGCGGCGAACGCGTATACCGCAGCCAGGGCAATGGGCAAGGCCGCCAGGGCCAGCCGCTTGCTTTTCATGGTTAAGTCTCCAATCCAGTTTTGTTTATATCGAAGTGACCCGTTCATGATTTCGACGGGCCTTTCAAGCGCAGGCTTGTAAGAAAAGCCGGATTACGCGCTCGCGGGCGAATGCTTATGGGGCCGCATTCTGCCCTTGAACCTTCGATTAGCTTGAAGCACCCCAAGTGTGTCAAGGCAAGCGCCGCTGCCGCCAAACGCCTGCCCGTGGCACAACCAGACCAGTGCGTTGAACGCGACATATTGCGCTGCAACATAAACAGGATCGGAGGACGGATTGCGCCGATGCAATGCCAGTTTTTTCCGCAAACCGTTTTGCCGCAGCACAAAAATCAGGGATTACTGTTGAAGACCGGGAAATACCACTTCAGAAAGCGCTACCACTGGTCTGTGACAGCCGGATGTCAACCAGACGCGTCAACGCGCCTTTGACGTCAGTCGCATACGGCAAACTACTTACAATACTTACGACAAACCTTGTCCCAGGCTGCAACGCAACACGGCCAATTTTGCCGATAAAGCGGTTGGATCGCCCTGCCGCTTGCAGTCGATAGCCGGTTTCTGATAAAACCCGAGTTCATTACTCAGGTTTTATTCATGCTGATCCGCAAGCTGTTCAAATTTGAAAGTGCACATATCGTGCGCAACTGTTCTTCAGACCGCTGCCGCCGTTCCATCCACGGCCACAGCTACAAGGTTGAAGTGCTGCTGGAAGCGCACGCCCTGGACAACGGCCAGATGGTGTACGACTTTGGTCTGATGAAAAGCACCATCAAAGACGTGATCGATGCGTTTGATCACGCCATCTGTTTCTGGGACAAAGACGACCCCGAATACATTCGTTTATCCAAAGAATTCAGCGCACGCTGGATTGCCGTGCCGGTATCGCCTTCGGCCGAGCAATTTGCCCGCATGTTCTTTGTGGTAATCGACGCGATCCTGCAGAACACGATCATGAAAAACGGCGAGAGCGATGTGCGCCTGCATTCGGTGATCGCCCACGAAACCGAAACCGGTTACGCGCAGGCATTCCGTGAAGACGCCGTGAATGAGCGCATGGGCATCATTCGCCTGCAAGACCTGGTGTTTTCGGAGCAGGTAAAAGCCGAATGGCATGACCCGCAAATGATGGAAAAACTGATCGCTGGCGAAGCGTTCATCAATCCCGAAGTGCCGTTACAAATCAAAGGCTGATGCGGCCGCCGCAGTAGCGGCGGATCTTGCAAATATAATCGTCCTCGCTAGCCGCGCTGGCATATGCTATCCCTGTGAAATACCCGCCCCCAGCACAGGACGATAGCCCATGAATGTCGCCACCATTTTGTCCCCCGAAGCAGTCGTTGCCGCGCAAGTCGATGCCTACAACGCGCACGATCTATACCGCTTTGTGGCTTGTTACTCGCCGCATGTCGTCATTTCCGGCTGGCCATCCGGGGCCGCGCGGCTGGAAGGCCGGGATGCGCTGGCGGATTACTACCGGGATTACCGTTTCAACTTGCCCGATCTAAGCGTGCAGATTCGTCAGCGCATTGTTTACGGCAATGTGGTGATTGATCACGAGGAAGTGTACGGGCTGGAAAAACAACCGGTGATGGCCGTGGCCATTTATGAAGTTCACGACGGGCTGATCAGCAGCGTGCATTTTCTGGACGAGCCGACCTGGTAACACGCTCTGAGCATGATGCGTCAGGGCGCCGGAAATATCCCGCCCTGACGGCGCTCGCCACTGAGTACTTCGCGGATCAACGGCACGGTAACTGGCCGTTTGAGCGATAACGCATAGCGATTGGCTTGTTCCAGCACTGAGCGCAGGCTCGCCAGATCACGTCGGCTATGGCGCAGCAGGTAATCCGCCGCTTCCGTCGACAACTCAAAGCCCGATTCGCGGGCCTGCGTGCGCAATGCGGCAATCTTGTCGGAATCCGACAACGCCTTGAGTTGATACACCAACCCCCAGCCCAGGCGAGTCGTCAGATCATCACGCAAGTCCAGTTGCATGGGCGGCACCGGGCCAGTTGCCAGCAAGCGGCCGCTGCCTTCGCGCAACGTGTTGTAGTGATCGAACAGGCGGATTTGCTGTTCCGGGTCCAGTTGATCGACGTTATCGACAATCAACGCGGCGTCAGCAGCCAAGAAGTCGGGTAAGGACTGACTGGCCGCATCAATGCTGATCACACCCGGCCAGCGTTGCGCGGCGGCCGCCAGCAAATATGACTTGCCCACGCCATTGCCGCCCCACAGATACAGAAAGCGGATGTCACTCGCGCCCGCGGCCCATTCGCCCAGCATAAACAACAGCTCGGCGTTTTCGCCCGGCACAAAGCCTTCAAAGCTGGGCGGCTGCGGCAGGTACAAATCAAGAATCAGTTGCTCACTCATCGCCCTTTCCTTGCTGCAGATTGCGGCGTGAGATGCCAGCGTGCGGATGCTTGCGATAAACATCGCTGTCAAGATAATGCCTTCGCAGGTGGCGCAGGCCGACTTGCAAAATGGCGGCCATCGGCAACGCCAGCAAGACTCCGACAAAACCAAACAACTGGCCGAATGCCATCAGGGCGAAGATCACCGCGACCGGATGCAGCCCGATGCGGTCACCGACCAGATAGGGCGTTATCAGATTGCCTTCCAGCGCCATGCCGACCAGAAACACCACCAGGCACAAGCCGATGCCGACCACCGAACCAAACTGCCCGGCGGCCGCCAGCGTGGCCAGCACCATGCCGGTGCCCGAGCCGAGATACGGAATAAACGTCAGCAAGCCCGAAACAATACCCACTGGTAGTGCGGCATTCAGCCCGGCCAGATACAGGCCGCCGCTGTAAATCACGCACATGACCAGCATTACGGTGAGCTGGCCGCGCAAGAACTCGGACAACACATCGTCAATTTCGACCAGGAAGCCGCGAAAGCGTCGGTCCCAGCGGCGTGGCACCAGTTCCAGCACGCGCGGCGAGAATTTGTCGCCGTCCCGTAAAAAGTAAAACAACACCACCGGGGTAAGGAAAACATTGGCCATGAGGCCAATAAACGCTCTGCCGCCGTTGCCAAGACTCTTGAAGATGCTTGGCAAAGCAGCCTTGATCGCTTCTTCGTGGCCAGCTATCCAGGTGACAAATGAATCGTGATCCAGCGCCACATGAATACCAAAACGCTGTGCCAGCGCCGGTGCCAGCGTGTTATCCACCCAGTCGGCAAAATGCGGCGCCAGGTGATAAAGCTGCTGTACTTGCTGGATGACCAGCGGCGCAATAATCAGCAGCAAAGCCAGCAGCAGCAACACCAGACCGATAATGACCAGCAAGGCGGCCAGATTGCCGTTGACGCGATGACGGGTCAGCCAGGATTGGGCCGGATGCAGGATGTACGCCAGGATCGCAGCGGTCGCAAACGGCATCAAAACCGGCATCAACAGCCAAAGCAGCGCGCAGGCGGGCACCAGCAGGGCAGCAAGCCAGGCCGGGTGCAATTCTTTGGGCAGACGGGGAGTCGGGCGTATCATCGCAGGATGCGTTAAAATACTGAGCTTTTTGGCAAAAAGGCTGCCAATTCTAGCTGCAACGCGGCATTACCGCCATGAACCTGAGTTCCGACGGTCACGTTTTGTAGCTATAAGTTGAAAACATTGCAGCCATTTGCATACGCCATTTGATCAGATCAGGACCACGAGGCCACCACGCATGACCACCACCCCCACCGGCTTGAGCTACCGCGACGCAGGCGTTGATATCGACGCGGGCGATCAACTTGTCGAAAACATCAAACCGTATGCCAAGCGTACCATGCGCCCGGAAGTGCTGGGCGGTCTGGGCGGCTTTGGCGCGATGGTGGAGATCTCGAAGAAATTCAAGGAACCCGTGCTGGTTTCCGGCACTGATGGCGTGGGCACCAAGCTCAAGCTGGCTTTCGAACTCAATCGCCATGACACCGTCGGTATCGATCTGGTCGCCATGAGCGTAAACGATATTCTGGTGCAAGGCGCCGAGCCGCTGTTCTTCCTCGACTACTTTGCCTGCGGCAAGCTCAATGTCGACGCCGCCACTGAAGTCATCCGCGGTATTGCCCACGGCTGTGAACAAGCCGGTTGTGCGCTGATTGGCGGTGAAACCGCCGAGATGCCGGGCATGTACCCGGTTGGTGAGTACGATCTGGCCGGCTTTGCGGTTGGTGTGGTGGAAAAAGCCAACATCATCACCGGCAAAACCATCGGGCCTGGCGACGTAGTATTGGGCCTGGCCTCCAACGGCGCGCACTCCAACGGTTACTCGCTGGTGCGCAAGATTCTGCATCTCTCCGAAGCCGATTACGCCGCCGAGTTTGAAAACGGCAAATCGCTGGCGGATGTTGTGATGGCCCCGACCCGCATTTATGTGAAGCCGTTGCTCAAGCTGATGCAAACCCTGCCGGTCAAAGGCATGGCGCACATCACCGGTGGTGGCATTTCTGAGAACGTGCCGCGCGTACTGCCTGACAACGTAGTCGCACAAATCGACGCCAAGAGCTGGACCATGCCCAAGCTGTTCCAGTGGCTGCAAGAGAAAGGCGGCGTGGCGGCGGCAGAAATGTATCGCACCTTCAATTGCGGTATCGGCATGGTCGTGATTGTCGGTGCCGATCAGGCTGACGCTGCCGAGCAACTGCTGACTGGCGAAGGCGAGACGGTTTATCGCATCGGCACTGTACGTACCCGTAACGGTGACGAACACCAGACCCAAGTCGCTTGAACTGTGTGAGAACTGCCACGCTGAGAGCCGGTCAAATGCCCGGCTCTCGCGTTTTCAACGCTTACTGCATGCGTCTTTCATGAAGAACATCGTCATTCTGGTTTCCGGTCGCGGCAGCAATATGCAGGCAATCGTAGAAGCCAATATCCCTCAAGCCCGCATTGCGGCAGTGATCTCCAACCGGCCTGATGCTGGCGGCCTGGCGTGGGCGGCTGCGCGTGGCATCGCCACGGCGGCGCTGGATCACACCCAATTTGCTGATCGCGCGACGTTTGATAGCGCCCTGGCGCAACTGATTGACGGGTACGAACCAGACCTCGTGGTACTGGCCGGTTTCATGCGCATCCTCACCGACGGTTTTGTAAACCACTACGCCGGACGCCTGATCAATGTACATCCGTCCCTACTACCTGCTTTTACCGGCTTGCACACCCACCAGCGCGCCATTGATGAAGGCGTGAAACTGGCCGGTTGCACCATTCATTTTGTCACTGCCGAACTTGATCACGGCCCGATCATCGCGCAAGCAGCGGTGCCTGTACTGGAAGACGACACCGCTATCGCACTGGCTGAGCGCATCCTGATTGAAGAACATCAGCTTTACCCACTTGCCGTGCAATGGTTTGTGCAAGGTCGCCTCCATATTGAGGGCCATCGCGTGCGCATTGGTCACGCCGCCGCATGAGCCAACCCCGCGTCGCCAATCGCTGGCGAGCACCCCGCCTTCTGCTGATCCTGGCCTTTGTCGTGTCGTTGATCGCGCACTTTTTGTCGATCTCCGGCGACATGATCTACGACTACGTGATGAACGGTACCAGCCCGGATACCCATGAGAAATTACGCAAAGCCACGCACAAGTTGTCCGCGCAAGAATGGGATGACGATGACAAACGGCCAGAAGCACTCAAGGGCATCAAACGCCCGGATGTAGTCACGGTCTGGCTCACACCGAAGCAACCCGTAGTCAAGGCGCCAGTGGTGGTCGCTGTCGCCCCCAAGCCCGAGCCGCGCAAAGCTTCGCCAGTTGTACGGCGCAAACCCAAGCCAGCAGTACAACTGGCTAGCCGCAACAGTGCCAGTGCCGCCAGCGCGACAGAAGTCGCAGCCGCGTCTGTACCGACCTCCTCCTGGTTCAGCAGTGCCAGCGCCGTTGCCAGTGCACCTGCCAGCGAGACGATTGCCGCAGCCAGTGCGCCAGCCCCAGCTGGCAATGGCAAGGCGAATCACGGCATAACCGCCAGCAGTCCGCAGATCGCCAGTGCAGCAAGCCCGGCGAGCGCTTCTGCCCCGCAAATAGTCGCCGCCGCCAAGGGCTTTCCACAGACAGTGGCGATTACCTATAAATATCAGGGCCTGCCGATTCCGGCGCGGCTGAAATGGGAAGCGCAAGGCGACAGATACTCACTGAATATTGCTGCCTCCATGTTTGGCAAAAGCCGCGCCTTCAGCAGTGTCGGCAGCATCAGCAAAGATGGCTTGGCGCCAGATCGCTTTAGCGACACACGCGACGGCAAGCTGCAAAATGAAGCGCTGTTTGACTGGTCCAGTCATCAGTTGACCTTGCACGACGGCAACAAGACTATTCAAGCGGACTTGCACGCTGGCGATCAGGATTTGTTCTCCGCCGCGTTCCAGTTTGCGCTGCAGGGTTCACGCATGAAGAACTTCACCTTTTCGCTGGCCAGCGGACGCAAGGTGTACCCGAACGTCGCATTTGAGATTCTGGGTGAAAAAACCCTGAAGCTTTCCGGCAAGCCGGTCGATGCCATTTTGTTACGCGGTGTTTTTGAAGACCGGGTTTTTGATTTCTGGTTGGCGCCGCAGTGGTCCAACCTGCCGGTGCGCATGGTCTTGAATATGGGCAAGGACTCGCCGCTGGATATCTGGGCCACGGAGATCGAGATCGATGGCAATACCGTACTGGAAGCGCCGATTCCTGGCCTTGATCGCCCACGTGGCCCGCACGGCTAACCCTTATCTGTTCGCCAACACCATGAAGCCTATGAACTTTCGCTCGTTGTTAATTGCCTGCTTGTGTGCTTTTCCTGCCATGATGGTCGGCGCAGCCACGCCCGGCGCTTCGGCACCAGCCGAGGCATCGAGTATCGTTGCGGTCAGCCAGCAAGCTGCTGTTAATCCGGCGCAGCTGGATGCGGCTACAGCAAAGGCAATCAAGGCTTTTCCGCAGAACGTAGGCATCACTTATGTCTATCGTGGTTTACCCATTCCGGCGCGTCTGAAGTGGGAATCGGGCAATGGCCGTTATTCGTTGACGATTGGCGCCGCGTTGTTCGGGCGCACGCGGGCCTTCAGCAGCGAAGGACGCATTGGCAAAAATGGTCTGGAGCCAGAGCACTTTACCGACACCCGCGACGGCAAGCTAGAAAACGAAGCGGTATTTGATTGGTCCAGCCATCAGTTAACGCTGCATGATGGCGACAAAACCTCGGTCAATGAATTGCATGCGGGCGATCAGGATTTGTTCTCCGCCGCCTTCCAGTTTGCCTTGCAGGGCGTGCATAGCAGAAATTTCACTTTCTCCATGATCAGCGGTCGCAAGGTCTACAAAAATGTGGCATTTGCAGTCATAGAAGAAAAAACATGGCGCTTGTCTGGCCAACCCGTTGATGTAGTTTTGCTACGCGGCACCTTCGAAGATCGGGTATTTGATTTCTGGCTGGCCCCGCAATGGTCTAACCTGCCAGTAAGGATGGTGCTCAATATGGGCAAAGACGCGCCGCTGGATCTTTGGGCCACGCAAATCGACATTGATGGCACGGCGGTACTGCAACCACCCACCGCTGATCCGGGCTCTCGACCCAAATCATCGGGCAATTAAGCACTTTTGTATTTTTTATGTCCGGCACGCTGGCAGCACAATTTGCCGCAAACCGGGCAACTGAGAACCTGCAGTTCGCACCACTGGCATCGATCGGATGGCTCTTGGTGCATTACGGACCGCAGCGTTCTTTATTGTTCACGAATTAACATTACCAAGAAAAAACACCATGCTTCTCACAACGATCCAGTTCAACGCAGTGCTCGACGCCCTTGAGCAGATTCTGCCCTTCACCGCCCCGGCAGACGTTTGTATGTCGCGCCTGTTCCGCGAACATAAAAAGCTGGGCGCGCGTGACCGTAGCGCGGTGGCAGAAAACGTCTTTGGCGTATTGCGAGCGCTGCCCAAACTCAAGTGGATTGCTGGCGAAGAAGCCGGTGCGCGCCTGTGGCTGCTGGCATTTCATGCCGCCGTAGAAAAACGCACCATGAAAGAACTGGCCACCTTCTATCGCGAAGACCAACTGGAACTGGC
The DNA here is from genome assembly GCF_031291215.1 of Silvimonas sp. Taxonomy (NCBI): domain Bacteria; kingdom Pseudomonadati; phylum Pseudomonadota; class Betaproteobacteria; order Neisseriales; family Chitinibacteraceae; genus Silvimonas; species Silvimonas sp. The sequence continues at coordinate 119,322 of NZ_JARLJK010000009.1, read as the reverse complement.
GAAGAAGTGGAAAGCCGTGAATCTGGCGGAAGCGCCGCTCGCCGTGCGCGCCGGGTTTACGCAATGGATTGTCGACGCCTTGCACGCAGAAGGTCGCAGCAATGACGAAATCCTCGCCATTGGTCACGGTCTGGGCCAAAGCGCGCCACTGGATATCCGCGCCAACTTGCTAAAAACCAAGCGCGACACGCTGCTGGAACAATTGCGCGCGGAACATTTTGTCGCTGAGCCTACGCCTTACTCGCCTTGGGGTATCCGCTTGGGTGCCAAACCCGCCTTGTCGCGCCATCCAGGTTTCCTTGGCGGTCTGTATGAGGTGCAAGACGAAGGCAGCCAGTTGCTGGCCTTGATCTCTGGCGTACGCCGCGGCCAGATGGTGACCGACTTTTGCGCTGGCGCCGGTGGCAAAACCTTGGCACTGGGCGCGCTGATGCAATCGACCGGGCGTTTGTATGCGTTTGACGTGTCGGAAAAACGTCTGGCCAATCTGAAGCCGCGAGTGGCCCGTTCTGGTTTGTCCAACGTGCAAGCGCAACTGATTTCATCCGAACACGATCAAAAGATCAAACGTCTCGCAGGCAAGATGGATGTCGTTCTGGTCGATGCGCCATGCTCTGGCTTGGGTACGCTGCGCCGTAATCCGGATCTGAAATACCGTCAGACACTGGTAGGCGTGGGTGAACTGAACAACAAGCAGGCATCGATTCTGGCTTCGGCGGCACGACTGGTAAAGGTCGGCGGGCGTCTGGTCTATGCCACCTGCAGTATCCTGGAGTCGGAAAACAGCGTCATTGTCGATACCTTCCTTGCCACTCATCCCGAATTTGAGCGCATGGACGTTCGTACGCTGCTGAGCAAAGAACGCGTCGAGCTTGAACTGGCAGGCCCGGACCTGGTACTGAATCCGCAACAGCACGGCACTGATGGCTTTTACGCCGCCGTATTGCAACGCAAACCGCTGCAGGCTCAAGTTCTGGAAAGCGAAGCCACAGAAGAACTGGAAGAGTCCGCCGCTGCTAACGATGCTGACGAAGAAAGCGGCGAAGCCGTTGCGGTCGCAGAAGTTGTGGCTAGCGCGCCCTGAGTGACTTGTTCTCGGCCAGGCCGGGACTGCTAAAAGAAAAAAAGCCCCGGTGATTAGCCGGGGCTTTTTACATTCCGGCTCGGTCATGGGCCCGAGTCGGAACGGTGAACTCTTTATTCGACGATCAAAGTCAGGTCGTTAACCGATTCCATACTGGAATTACCCGGACCCCAACAAACCTTGGCGCGCTTGCCAACTTGATACAGCACAAGGCCGTCAACTTGTTCGGGTTCACCCAAGCCACCGGCACGGTTCACGCGCATATTCGGTTCAAACTTGGTTACATCGGAACCAACCTTACCAAAAAACGGGATGCTGATGCTCATGGTGAATCTCCTTTCGGGCGACTTATTCAATGACTTCATCATACATCAAACGTAGTTAAATTACGTAACTAAATTTCAACCGTTTATCACTAAATACTACAAAAAATCATACGAAAACATCGAAAATAAAATCAAAAATACAATCCAACATACTGTTTTTTATATGTTTTTTAAATAATTAGGACAAAAACATAAAATTCAAAATGGATATTTTTGTAGTATAAATGACATTTAATTAACGTTTTTGGTGCAGAAAAACATCATTTCTAGCGTTTATGCACCAGAACTACGCACCCTTTTCGCCACTCGAACCCTACACTGCAGACAAATGGTTGGCCGTCAGACCCATCAATAAAAAAACCTCGCCGAAGCGAGGTCTTTTTTTGGCAATACAAGCCAGCGACTGCCGGTTATTTCACAACCCGCAAATGCGAACGCCCTGCCGATGGACGCGGCGGCTCGGGATGATCATCATCGTCGTTGTTGTCCTGCTGCACAGCATCGTGGAGATCTTTGCTGGCCAGCACCGGGCCCGACTCGGCAGAAGAGCCTGCTACTTCTTCCGGCGGCGCTTCATATTCAAAGCCCATCCCCTCACCGTTCTCACGCGAGAAGATCGAGACCACAGTGCCTACCGGGATCATGATGTCGCGCGACACGCCATTGAACCTGGCCGAGAACGATACGTAGTCATTGCCCAGATTCAAACCACGAGTGGCGTTGTAACCGATGTTAAGAACAATTTCCCCGTTCTTGACGTATTCCATCGGCACCTGCATCTCGTTGCGGACCGCAACAACCAGATAAGGCGTAAAGCCGTGGTCGGAACACCATTCGTGAATGGCACGAATCAGATAGGGTTTGGTCGAGACTGATGACATGGTTATACCCCAATAGCATGAAATGCGATGCGCCAAGCCACGTTGGCACATCGCGCTCATACCATATTACTTGCGCATGGCTTTTTCGTTGGCGGTCAACGAATCGATAAAGGCCTGGCGGCTGAACAGACGCTCACCATACTTCAGAATCGAGGCCAGTGGCTTGGTCACTTCAATGCCATAGTGCTCAAAACGCCACAGCAGCGGCGCAATGGCCACGTCCAGCATCGAGAACTCTTCACCCAGCATGAACTTCTGCTTGGCAAACAGCGGAGCAATCTGGGTCAGATTGTCGCGAATGGTCACGCGAGCAGCATCTTGCGCCTTCTTGGTGGCGGCGCCGTCTTCCAGTGTCTTCACATGGATGAACAGTTCGCGCTCGAAGTTGAACAACATCAGACGGGCACGGGCGCGCATGACCGGATCAACCGGCATCAGTTGCGGGTGCGGGAAGCGCTCATCAATGTATTCATTGATGATGTTGGATTCGTACAAGGTGAGATCACGCTCAACCAGAACCGGCACTTCGTTGTACGGGTTCATGACGGCGAGGTCTTCTGGCTTGCTATGCACGTCGACATCGATGATTTCGAAGTCCATGCCTTTTTCAAACAAAACGATGCGACAGCGGTGGCTGAACGGGCAAGAAGTGCCGGAATACAGCTTCATCATAAGGCGGGGTCTCCGAATGGGGATGACGTAAAACGCTGAATTGTAAAGACTTTCGCCCAACAAGGCCAGAAAATGAGCGATAACCAAATGATTAATAAGGAAAAAATGCCTGTCTGCCGAGCGCCACACTTGAAGATATGAGCGGCTCAGGATTACCAATGAAAAACGGGGCCAATGGCCCCGTTTTTTTGCTGCATCACCCAAGCTGCTTAGTGTTGCACGTCTTTCCAGTAATCCTTCTTCAGCGCATAAGTCAGCGGGAAGAGGATAAAGATCAGGAACAGCAATACGGCATAGCCGATTTGCTCGCGATGAATCTGGGCTGGCTCACTGATGTAAACCATGAAGTTGACCAGATCGCCCACGCGCTTGTCGTACTCGGTGGAATCAACCTTGTCGCCATCAAAACGAGTCAGCAGACCGGTTTTGACCAGCTTCACGCCTTCCAGCACTTGGGCGTCTTTGCCGTTAACCTTCTCGGTCTTGTACACCGGCTCCTGGGTGCCTTGCAGCTCCCACAGCACGTGCGGCATGCCAACCTTGTCGAACACTGCGTTGTTCCAGCCGGTCGGGCGGGAATCATCACGGTAGAACGAACGCAGGTAGGTATACAGCCAGTCAGCACCGCGAGCACGAGCTTCTACCGACAGATCTGGCGGAGCAGCACCCAGCCAGTTCTTGGCATCGGCGTTGGTCATCGCCACACGCATCGGGTTACCAACCTTGTCGGTGGTGAACATCAGATTCTTTTTGATCTGATCTTCAGTCAAGCCAAGGTCAGTCAGGCGGTTGTAGCGCACCAGCGCTGCACCGTGACAGGACAAGCAATAGTTGGTAAAGGTTTGCGCGCCGCGTTGCAGCGACTCGGTATCTTGCAGGTTGATCGGTGCCTTATCCAGCGCCGGACCACCTTCTTCAGCAAACGAAGCCAGCGGCAGGCACAGCACTGCAGCGGCAAGCCAAACACGTAAATTCAGTTTCATGGCTGCGGTTGTCCTGTTAAATCACTTTGGCAAAGAGAGCCGTGAGCACCAAGGTAATCGCGACATAGACAAAGAAGCGAACCTTGCGCTCAAACGTCGCATCGGTCGTGCGGCTTGGTACCGGCTTGTAGCTATCGAGCTTGGTATAGAACGGCATACCGGCAAAGAAGCCAAAGTAGATCACCGACAGAATCCGCGAGACCAGCGTACGCACGTCTGTTGGCGGCAACGTACCCAGAATGCCCAGACCGATAAACGCCACCAGGAACAGCACCAGCGCAGTCTTGAATACCGGGCCGCGATAACGCACAGACTTGACCGGTGCACGATCCAGCCATGGCAACAGCGCAATCACGACAACCGCAGCGCCCATCGCCAGCACGCCCCAGACTTGCGAACCAAGGAACGACGGCACCGCACGCAAAATGGCGTAGAACGGAGTGAAGTACCAAACCGGCGCAATGTGCGGAGGTGTCTTCAGCGGGTCAGCCGGGATGAAGTTGTTGTCTTCAAGGAAGTAACCAAACATGTTCGGCTTGAAGAACACGATGGTCGAGAACACGATCAGGAAGACCACCACACCCAGGATATCCTTGATGGTGTAGTGAGGATGCATCGGCACGCTGTCCAGCGGAATGCCAGTCTTCGGGTCTTTATTCTTCTTGATATCCACGCCATCCGGGTTGTTCGAACCGACTTCGTGCAGCGCGATCAAGTGAGCCACCACTAGCGCCAGCAGCACCAGCGGCACAGCAATCACATGCAGCGCAAAGAAGCGGTTCAGTGTCACGTCGGACACCACGAAGTCACCACGGATAAAGGTCGACAGGTCTGGTCCGATCAGCGGAATCGAAGAGAACAAGTTAACAATAACCTGCGCACCCCAGAACGACATCTGACCCCATGGCAGCAGGTAGCCCAGGAACGCTTCGGCCATCAGCACCAGGAACACCAGCGAACCGAACACCCAAACCAGTTCACGTGGCTTCTGGAACGAACCGTAGATCAAGCCACGGAACATGTGCAGATAAACCACGACAAAGAACATCGAGGCGCCGGTGGAGTGCATGTAGCGGATGATCCATCCCCCCGCCACGTCACGCATGATGTATTCGACCGAATTGAACGCCACCGAGATGTTGGTGCCCGGAATGAGCGAGCCATCCGGCTTGTAGTTCATGGTCAAAAAGATACCGGTAACAATCTGGATTACCAGCACCAACAGTGCCAATGAACCAAAGAAGTACCAGAAGTTGAAGTTCTTGGGCGCGTAATACTCGGACATCTGCGACTTCCATGTGGAAGTCAGCGGAAACCGGTCATCAACCCAGTTGAGGATTTCTTGTGCTTTGCTCATGTCTCAGCCTCTTTGGGAGCCGGTTACTTGTCGTCGCCGATACGCAGCGTGGTATCGGTCAGGAACTTGTAGGGCGGAATAGGCAGGTTCAGTGGCGCCGGAACACCGGAGTACACGCGACCTGCGAGGTCGTATTTCGAGCCATGACAGGGGCAGTAGTAGCCGCCGAGCCAGTCCGGACCCAGATCCGCCGGAGCCAGCTCCGGGCGGAAGGTTGGCGAACAGCCCAAGTGCGTACAGACACCGGTGGCAACCCAGATTTCCGGCTTGAGCGAACGCCATTCGTTGTGCGCGAAATCCGGCTGATCGCTGGCGTCAGACTTGGGATCGTTGAGTTTGCCATCAAGCTTGGGCAGATTGTCGAGCATTTCCTTGGTGCGTTTAACCACCCACACCGGCTTGCCGCGATATTCGACGTTAATCTTCTGGCCCATCTCAAGCTTGCTGATGTCCACTTCTACCGGCGCGCCAGCGGCTTTCGCGCGCTCTGACGGCAGGAAGCTTGCGATAAACGGCGTCGCGATTCCCGCTACAGCTACCGCACCTGCGCCACTGGTGGCGAGAAGCAGAAACCGACGTTTGCTGTTATCAACGTGCTGGTCACTCATAACCCGATCCCTGACAAATTATGGAACAAGAAACAACGACCAAACCACGCTAGCGCGTGGTTCATGGGTGATGTTGCTCGTAAAACGCGTGAATTCTACCCGACGTGCGGCCGAACTAAAAGCCGCACGCGTACAAGGGACTACCAGCCACCACTGCCAGCGTAACCGGCAAGCTCTTTACTGAGTTTGTCAGACACTACACCGGTGATTTCCGCTACGCGTTCTTTGGCTGTTCCAGGATAGCTGACCTGAAACACTCTTGCCGAAAGATTCAGCCCGCCACTGGCCGGGCTCAACATATAGACCATCCGCGCCTCGGTAGGCTGTTTGGCAGTGGTCACAACCTCGGCAAACTCCACTCGCATGGCGCTGCGATTACGCACATTCATGCCTTTGCCGGTGCGAAATTTAACGATGTCATCGAGCACGGCTTGAGCGGTGCGGCCTGTAATACGCACGCTAGGCACCTGACCGGGAGCCGGCAATTTGGTCTGTGGCAATTGCGCCTCAGTCGGCGAACTGGCATTACCAACACCGGGACGACCGCCCGAAGACGATTCTGGCGGGGTAGCACATGCCGCCAGCAACACGCTGGCAACCAGCGCCAGCAGGCGCAGTGGGGAAAGTGATTTCATATTCACGCGATTCATACCGGGTTGGGAACTTCCAGGTGGATAACGTCAAGGCCGAAGTGAGCCGCAAGATGATCGCCCAGCGCCCGTACACCGCCTCTCTCGGTAGCATGATGACCAGCCGCCAGATAGGTCACACCGGATTCGGCCGCCAGATGTGTCACGAATTCAGAGCTTTCGCCGGAAACAAAACAATCGATATCCAGTGTGGCCGCTTCATGAAAAAACCCTTGGGCGCCACCGGTACACCAGCCGATGCGGCTGACTGTGCGATCGGCCGGGCCCAGCACCAAAGGTTCGCGTCCGGTTGCGGACATTAACCGGGCGGTCAGTTGTGCCACCGTAGCTGGGCTACTGAGTGTGCCAACGCAACCAAGTTCCTGATCGCCAAAAAATTGGTCAGCCGTCGCACCCATTAATTTACCCAGCGTCGCGTTATTGCCGACTTCCGGGTGGGCGTCTAGCGGCAGGTGGTAAGCAAAGAGGTTAAGATCTGCCCCAAGCAATGCGGCAATTCTGGCTTTCTTGGTCCGCACCACTGGCTGGGCTTCGCCTTTCCAGAAAAAACCATGATGCACCAGCAAAGCATCGGCCCCCGTTTCTATCGCCATTTCGATTGCAGCCAGGCTGGCGGTGACCGCTGTCGCCACCCGGGCGATACTTTCACGGCCCTCAACCTGCAGGCCGTTTGGGCAATAGTCGCGAAAGCGCGATACGGACAAATATTGTCCGATATACTTTTCCAGTACCTGTCTGTTTACCGGCATTGATCCGGGTCCCTATGAAAAAACTTTGGTTGATTTTCGCACAAACCACCACCGCCGGGCTTGCGATCTGGTTCCTTGCAACCTTGCTCTATCCGGAGTGGGTACCGAACAAGGCGATCCGCGAAGTGGTCACGCTGCGCGAGAGCACGCATGCTTCCGGCCCGGCCAGCGCGGTTGCTTCCGCGCCCGTCAACCGTGCACCGCTTAGCTATAGCGCCGGTGCGCACCGGGCAATGCCAGCGGTGGTGAATATCTATACGTCCAAAGAAGTACGCTCACCGCGCCATCCGATGCTCAACGATCCGGCATTCCGCCGCTTCTTCGGCAACGACGATGCGCAGCGCACTTCCAGTCTGGGCTCCGGGGTGATCGTGTCCGACAAGGGCTACATCATCACCAACAATCACGTGGTGGAATCGGCCGACGAGATTGAAGTCGCGCTAGCCGACGGGCGCACGGCCGAAGCTAAAGTGGTGGGTTCTGACCCCGATACCGATCTGGCCGTAATCAAGGTCGATGAAGGCACCTTGCCGCCAATTGCCTTTGCCGATGGCGACAAGTTGCAAGTGGGCGACGTGGTGCTGGCAATCGGCAATCCGTTTGGAGTAGGCCAGACCGTCACCATGGGGATTGTTTCCGCGCTGGGCCGCTCACAACTGGGCATCAATACCTTCGAGAACTTCATCCAGACCGACGCCCCGATCAACCCGGGTAATTCCGGCGGCGCGCTGGTGGATACTGAAGGCAATCTGGTTGGCATCAATGCCGCTATCTATTCACAGTCTGGCGGTTCGCTCGGCATCGGCTTTGCCATCCCGGCTTCCACCGTCAAGCAGGTCATGGAAGCCATTATTAAAGATGGCAAGGTGACTCGCGGCTGGCTGGGCGTAGAAGCGCAGGATGTCACGCCGGAACTGGCGGCGTCGTTCAAGCTGAAACAAGCCCACGGCGCGCTGATTGCCGGTGTGGTGCGCGGTAGCCCGGCGGATAAATCCGGCATCAAGCCGGGCGACATCCTGTTGTCGGTCGCGGGCAAGAATATCGACGACTCATCGGCCATGCTCAATCAGGTGGCGGCACTCAAGCCTGATGAAATCGCCGCCATGCATTTGTTCCGCAACGGCCAGGACATCACCTTGAATGTGAAAATCGGACGTCGTCCGAAAATTGCCCAACGCTAAAGCATCGCCATCGTGAGCCAGCGAGACTCACCCAATAAAAAACCGCCCAGTCGCTTAGGGCGGTTTTTTTATATCGCGGCAAAGCCGACTAGAACGGGGAGGCAACACTCGCAGTAACGCTCGCTCAAGCTAACCGCCGCTCAACAACAGCATTTCCGCTGCCGAGAGATTTTCCGGCTCGCCCAGCAGCACCAGCACATCGCCCTCCAGCAATTCGAAATCGGCCTCAGGCAACACCGGCGGCATATTGGTTCGGCGTAAAGCTTTAACGTCGATATGCATTGCTTCCAGCCCCAGTTCGCCCAAGTGGCGCCCGATTGCGGCTGAACCTTTAATCAGATGCACGCTATGCAGACGCGGTTGGGAGCGATCACTGCCCTCCACGTCATCGGTCGCGCTGCGAAAGAAGCCACGGAACATCTGGTAGCGCGCTTCCCGGACTTCCCGAATGCGCTTGAGCACCCGATTGAGCGGCGTGCCTAGCAGCATCAGCGTGTGCGATGCCAGCATCAGGCTGCCTTCCAGGATTTCTGCCACCACCTCGGCGGCACCGGCGGCTTTGAGTTTGTCGATATCCGAATCGTCGTAGGTGCGCACGATCACCGGCAAATCCGGCCGCAATTGCTTGGCCAGTTCCAGAATCTGTAACGCGGAATGGGTATCGGCATAGGTCACCACCAAGGCGCGCGCGCGCATCAGCCCGGCGGCCAGCAAGACCTCGCGCTTGGCGGCATCACCATACACCACCGATTCACCCGCTGCGCCAGCTTCACGCACCACTTCCGGGTCCAGATCAAGCGCAAAGAACGGGATGTTTTCTTGCGACAACAACCGCGCCAGTGATTGCCCGCTGCGCCCATAGCCGCACAACACCACATGCCCCTGCGCGCCCATCGACCGCACCGCAATCTGATGCAGGTTGGCCGCCATATTCATCCACTCGGAACTGGCCAGGCGCAGCACGAGCTTGTCGCTGTGCTGAACAATAAACGGCGTAGCCAGCATCGATAACACCACGCCAGCAATGGTTGCTTGATGCAGTTCGCTGGAGATCAGCCCCGAACTGGCCGCCAACGCCAGCAACACGAAGGCAAATTCGCCCCCCTGCCCCAAGGTAAAACCGGTCCGCCAACTTGGCCCTGGCGACGAGCCAAACAAGCGCGCCAACCCGGCAATCAACAGCATCTTGCCCGGCCCCATCAACGCCAGCACCACTAACACCAGCCACCACTGCCGCAGCAAGGTGCCGAAATCCAGATTCATGCCGACCGTGACAAAAAACAGCCCCAACAGCAAATCACGGAACGGCCGGATATCGTCTTCCACCTGATAGCGATATTGCGTTTCGGCAATCAACATCCCGGCCAGAAAAGCGCCCAGCGCCATCGACAAACCGGCCAGATCGGTCAGCCAGGCAATACCCAGCGTGATGAACAACAGGTTGATCATGAACAGTTCACTGGAATGCTGCCGCGCCACCAGGTTGAACCAAGGGCGCATCAACTTCTGTCCCAGGTACAACAACAAAAACAACACCACCACAATCTTCAGCGCGGCGAAACCCAGCGCGTAGAACATCTCTCCTGCCGGGCGACTCAGGGCCGGGATCATGATCAGCAGAGGCACAACCGCCAGATCCTGAAACAACAGCACGCCAATGGCGTTCTGGCCATGTGGAGCGTTCAGTTCATTGCGCTCAGCCAGCAGCTTGGAGACCATCGCAGTGGACGACATCGCCAATGCGCCACCCAGTGCCAAGCCGGTCTTCCAGTCGCCGCCGCCTATCAACGTCACCGCGCAAACCAGCAGCGCCGTAGCCACTACCTGACTGGCACCCAGCCCGAATACCACCCGCCGCATCGCCATCAGACGGGCCAGATTGAATTCCAGACCAAGGGTAAACATCAGGAATACCACACCGAATTCGGCCAGGTGTTCGGCGCCGGTGGAGCTGTCAATAAAGCCCAAGGCATGCGGGCCAATAAGCATGCCCACAACCAGATAACCCAGCATGGCCGGGAGTTTCAGGCTGCGGCAGGCCACCACGGTCAGCACGGCTGCGGCGAGCAAAAGAAGCAGGGAAGTGAGGTGAATGGCGATTCTCGATGTCGATAATTGTGGGCTTTAGTATAGTGAAACAGCATACCGGCGAGCCTGCCATGTAACAACGTCGCTAGCAGATTCCATGCCCGGTCTTTTATACTTGATCGCCATGAGCCCCAAAGACACCTCCCGTTTTCTCGCCCGCGCCCGCCATGTGCTGGCGATTGAAGCCGCCGCCATCGAGCATATCTCGCAACGGCTGGACGAACGTTTCAGCCAGACCTGTGAACTGATGCTGGCCTGCAAAGGTCGCGTCGTCGTCACCGGCATGGGCAAATCCGGCCATATTGCGCGCAAGATTGTCGCTACCATGTCCAGTACCGGCACACCCGCGCTGTTCTTGCATCCGGCAGAAGCCGCGCATGGCGATCTGGGCATGATTACGCCCCAGGACGTGGTGCTGGCACTGTCGTACTCCGGCGAATCAGACGAGTTGCTGACCATTTTGCCCAGTCTGAAGCGCTTGGGCGTGCCGCTGATTGCCATGACCGGTAACGGCAAATCCACCCTCGCCCGCGAAGCGCATATCTGGCTGGATTCGGCCGTGGAACAAGAAGCCTGCCCGCTAAATCTCGCCCCCACCGCCAGCACTACAGTGGCTTTGGCGCTGGGCGATGCTTTGGCTGTTGCCATGCTGGAAGAGCGCGATTTTGGTGCAGAAGACTTCGCCCACTCCCATCCGGGTGGCAGCCTTGGGCGACGCTTGCTGATTCGCGTGAGCGACGTCATGCGCCACGGCGACGACTTGCCCATCGTGCAGGAAGACACGCCATTACGCGATGCACTGATGGAAATCAGCCGCAAAGGCCTGGGCATGACCGCAGTCATGAATCCGCAGAACCAGTTGGTAGGGATTTTCACCGACGGTGATCTGCGTCGCGCGCTGGACCGTGGCGTGGACGTACATCACACGCGAGTACTTGAAGTGATGACGCCCAACCCCATCACCATAGAAGCGGGTAAATTGGCCGCACAGGCGGTATTGATCATGGAAGAGCGCCGCATTGGCGCTTTGCTGGTCACCGATAGCGGCAAGCTCGCTGGCGCTTTGAATATGCACGATCTGCTGCGCGCACGCGTAGTCTGACTGGCACCGAACAGGGAACACCATGAACCACCAAGCAGCAAAAGCCGTACGCCTGATGATCTTTGACGTCGATGGTGTCATGACCGATGGCAGTCTGTTTTACAACGACGCCGGTGAAGAACTCAAAGCATTCAACTCGCTCGATGGCCACGGCATTCGCATGCTGCAAGACAGCGGCGTCAAGGTGGCAATCATTACCGGGCGCAAATCGCAACTGGTGGCCCATCGCGCGCGCAATCTGAATATTGAACTGCTGTACCAGGGTGCGAATGACAAGCTGGAAACGTTTGGCGAACTGCTGGCAGCCACCGGCCTGACCGCCGAACAATGCGGCTATATGGGCGATGACGTCATTGACTTGCCGGTGATGCGCCGAGTGGCGTTTGCCATTGCCGTGCCAGACGCGCCGGAAATCGTGCGCGACAACGCTCACTACATCACCAGCAAACACGGCGGTCACGGCGCAGTGCGTGAAGCCTGTGAATCCATCATGCGTGCACAAGAAACGCTGGATGGTATCCTCGCGTACTATTTGCGCTAAGGACGGCCAGTGAATTCTTTGTCTTCGCGACTCTTGCCGTTGGTGTTGATTGTGTTCCTGGCGCTGCTGGTGTGGGGACTGAACTCTGCCGCAACCTTGCCGGCACTGGACAACCAACGGCTGGTGGATGAGCCGAATTTGATAGCCAACAACACCCATACCGTGCGCTTTGACGAACTGGGTCGGCCGTTCGAGCGACTGGACGCCGACAAAGTCAGCCATTACGAAGAAAACGACAGCGCCTGGTTCGACAATCCGCACCTTGTGTCTACTGCACCGGGCAAACCGCGGGTCGACCTCGTTACCACGCGCGCGCAATCGATCAACAAAGGCGAAAAATTGTGGATGCCCGAACCCACCACGATGACGCGCCAGCCAGATGCACAGCACGCGCAAATGGTCATTCACGGTCGGGAAATCTGGTATCAACCCAAACCCGGTGACGCATGGTCGGAAGCCCCGGTCGATGCCGACATGGGTGCCTACCACGCCAAGGGTGTTGGCTTTCAAGCCGACCTTGCTGGCCAGACCCTTTTAGTTAAATCCAGAGTGAGCACCACTTATGTCCCTGCGCAACGCAGCAGTAAATAGCGTCCTGACAATCAGCCTGGCGCTGGGGGCAACTGCCGCCCTGGCCTCAACGGCTGATCGTGAAAAGCCGATGAAAATTGAAGCTGATTCGGCCACTTACGACCAGAAAGCCAATACCGGTGTGTACACCGGCAACGTGGTTGTCACGCAAGGCACCATGACGCTGCGCTCGGACAAGCTGGTGATCCATCAAGACGCGGATGGCATGCAATATTCGCAAGGCGATGGCAAACCAGTGAAATTTCGCCAGCAGGCAGATGATGGTGAATGGGTTGATGCTGAATCACTGCATTACGATTACAACCAGAAAACCGGCATGCTGGTGCTGACCAACAGTGCCTGGGTGCGCAAGAACCAGAACGAAGTGTTTGGGGACATCATCACTTACAACCTGAACAACGACCAGTACACCGCCAACAGCACCAAGTCCGGCGCCGGTCGCGTCAATGTGACGATCGTTCCGAAGAAAAAAGACGCCAGTGCCGCTGCCACCACCAAACCGGCGGCAACCAAGGCCAGTGCAGTCACCGCAAGCGGGGCCCAATGAAGCCCTCCCGATCACTCGATAACAACGGCCCGGCCACTCAACCCATGACTGCATCCCTGAACGCTTCCGGTTTGATGAAACGCTACGGCAAACGCACCGTGGTACGTGACGTAGCCATTCGAGTGGATGCGGGAGAGGTCGTCGGTTTGCTTGGCCCTAACGGCGCGGGCAAAACCACCAGCTTTTATATGATTGTCGGGATGGTCGCTGCCGATGGTGGCGAAATCACCCTGAATGGCCAGGACATCAGTCGCCTGCCGATGCACCAGCGCTCAGAACTGGGCTTGGGTTATCTGCCGCAGGAAGCTTCGATTTTTCGCAAGATGACGGTCGCCCAGAACATTCTGGCTGTGCTGGAACTGCGCGAGAAAAACGCCACACGCCGTGCGGAACGACTGGACGAACTGCTGCATGAATTGCACATTGCCCATCTGCGTGACAGCGGTGCCATGAGTTTGTCTGGCGGCGAGCGGCGACGCGCTGAAATCGCTCGCGCGCTGGCTGCTGATCCGCGCTTTATTTTGCTGGATGAACCCTTTGCCGGGGTCGATCCGATTGCGGTGATGGATATCCAGCGCATCATTGCTTATCTGCGCGACCGCGGTATCGGCGTGCTGATTACCGACCATAACGTGCGCGAAACGCTGGGGATTTGTGATCGGGCGTACATTATCTCTGAAGGCTCCGTGATGGCATCCGGGCATCCGGCCGAAATCATTGCCAACGAACAAGTGCGCAAGGTTTACCTGGGCGAACATTTCCGCATGTAACCGCGCCATGCACAAAGCGCCGATCAACCGCCACCCTCTTTGTCTGGATATAAACGCAGCATGAAGCAATCCCTTCAACTGCGTCTTTCGCAGCAACTGAACCTCACCCCGCAGCTGCAGCAGTCGATCAAGCTGTTGCAGTTGTCCACACTCGATTTTCAGACGGAAATCGAGCGTTACCTGCTGGAAAATCCGCTGCTGGAACAAGATGGTGGGGGCAGCAACCCTTCCGACAGTCCCGAACCTGTTTCCGGCGAGAGCGACAGCACCCCGCAAGAACCGGCCTACGATGGCAGCGGCGACGACATGAACTGGGGTAGCGGCACCGGCAATGCGCGCAACGGTGACGATGATGACGACTTCGATCCGGCCACCCAGGTCGCCAAAGAGCTGACGCTGCGCGAGCATCTGCTGGATCAAGCCGGGGTGCTGCGTTTGCCCGAGCGCGACCATGCTGCCCTGGCTTTCATGATCGACGCAGTGGACGATGAGGGATTTTTACCAATGTCCCTCGAAGAATTACTGGAACAAATCCCGCTGGAGATCGTCACACATCTGGAGCTTGAAATTGATGACCTGGCCGTAGCACTGGCCAGACTCAAGCAGTTTGATCCCGTTGGGGTGGGTGCCCGCAATACTGCGGAGGCTTTGGGCCTGCAGTTGCGCCTGGTTGCACCTTCTCCCGCTTGCGAGCTGGCACGACAGATCGTCGGACAACATCTCGATTTATTGGCCGGGCGTGACTACACTAAGCTCAAAAGGTTACTGAAATGTGACGACGCGGCACTGAAAGCCGCGCAAAGTGTGATCACCAGTCTGAATCCGCGCCCGGCAGCACAATGGGCGGCATTGACACCACGTTACGTTGTACCTGACGTACTGGTGCAAAAGATCAAGGGGCAATGGCAGGTGAGACTCAATCCAGCCGCGATGCCGCGGTTGCGCATCAATCAAGTCTATGCAGATATCCTGCAACGTAGCGAAGGCGGTGTGCTGGCGCGCGAGTTGCAAGAAGCCAAATGGCTGGTGAAAAGCGTGCAACAACGCTTTGAAACCATTCTGCGGGTCGCTCAGGCCATCGTTGAACGCCAGCGTGCGTTTTTCGAACATGGTGAAGTCGCCATGCGCCCGCTCGTCCTGCGCGATATCGCCATGGAACTGGATCTGCATGAATCCACCGTGTCCCGCGTTACCACCCAGAAATACATGACCAGCCCGCGTGGGCTGCTGGAGTTCAAATACTTCTTCGGCAGTCACGTTGACACCGAAGCTGGTGGCGAATGTTCGGCCACTGCCATCAAAGCGCTCATCAAACAGATGATCCAGAACGAAGACAAAACCCGGCCGCTCTCAGATAGCGCCATTGCCGAAGCTTTATCCGGGCAAGGGATCGTGGTTGCGCGGCGAACCGTTGCCAAGTACAGGGAGGGCATGAACGTTCCACCCGTCAATCTGCGCAAAAACCTGTAGCCCTTATCGGTGCAGTGTCTTAATGGCTTACCAGAAGGAGAATGCCATGAACCTCAACATCAGCGGACATCACGTTGAAGTGACCCCGGCCTTACGGGAATACGTTACCAGCAAGCTCGACCGGATAACGCGACACTTCGACCAGGTTGTAGACGTCAGCACGATTCTGTCTGTAGAAAAATTGCAGCAGAAAGCCGATGTCACAGTGCGGGTTCGCGGAAAAGACATCCACGTTGAGGCATCAGACAAGGATATGTATGCGGCCATTGATTTACTGGTCGACAAACTTGATCGGCAGATTGTGAAACACAAAGAATGCTTGATGGATCATCGCGGCGAAGCGATCAAACATCAGCAAACCGTCGAAGAGGAATGACTTTCCGGCATTAACCAGTCCTTTGATACAACAAACGGGAGCCAATAATACTGGTTCCCGTTTTTGTTTATGCATTCTGGGCGGTACAATAGTATTGGTTGTGCAGTGCAATGGCACGTTAATGGGGCAAGATTGCGCTGTCCTGGCTAATAAATTGCGCAATACTTATCAAATTGCACCGTAAATGCGGTGTGGTTCGCAGTTCCAGTGAGCACTATCCAGACCGGTGAATAGAGCAAAAGCAGCCATCGGAATTCGTCACAGGTGGGGCGCGCAGGATACGCCCGCCGCTTTGGTCAGTGAGTCGGCAACACGATGAGTCTGATATCCAGAATTCTGCCCGCCAATAATGTGTTTCTAGATTTGGACGTGGGCAGCAAGAAACGTGTTTTCGAACAGGTGGGGATACTGTTCGAGAATAGTCACGCCATTGCGCGCAGCGTTATTTTCGATAGCCTGTTTGCCCGTGAAAAACTCGGCTCAACCGGCCTGGGCCAAGGTGTGGCAATTCCACACGGCCGGATCAAAGGGCTGAAAGAAGCCAGCGGCGCGTTTATCCGGCTAAAAAGCCCGGTGCCTTTTGATGCGCCGGACGGGAAACCCGTGAGCCTAGTCTTTGTGTTGCTGGTTCCCGCTGCCGCCACCGACCTGCATTTGCAGATATTGTCCGAGCTGGCCCAGCTCTTTTCTGATAAAACCGTGCGCGAACAACTTGCAACGGCCAGCGACGTGGACGCGGCCTGGAAACTGATTTCCACCTGGGAACCGTATGCCGCAGATTACCGTTAGACAGCTGTTCATCGATAATGCGGAAAAGCTCAGGCTCACCTGGGTAGCAGGTCAATCCGGTGCCAACAATCTGCTCACCAATGATGCCGCCGAACAAAAGCCGCGTCTGGCACTGGTTGGTCACCTGAACTTCATTCACCCCAACCGCGTGCAGGTTTTGGGGATTGCCGAAGTCAATTATTTTGCCGGTCTTAGCCCCGAGGCCCAGAAAGATTCGGTCGAACGCCTGTTTGCCAATGAAATGGCACTGATGGTGGTTGCCAATGGCCAGCCCGTGCCCGACACCTTGCGTGAAGGTGCCGAACGTCACCACGTACCGCTGCTGACCTCCACCGAACAATCGCCATATTTGATGGACGTGCTGCGCTATTACCTGGCCAAGGCACTCGCCGTTTCCACCCACTTGCATGGCGTGTTTCTGGACGTGCTGGAAGTGGGCGTATTGCTGACTGGCGAGTCGTCGATGGGTAAGAGCGAACTGGCACTGGAGCTGATCTCACGCGGCCACGGTCTGGTGGCCGACGATGTAGTTGAGGTTTATCGCACCAACCCGGAAACACTGGAAGGTCGCTGTCCGCCGATGCTGCGCGATTTTCTGGAAGTACGGGGGATCGGCGTGCTCAATATCCGCACCATTTTCGGCGAAACTGCCGTGCGCCCCAAAAAGACGCTCAAGCTGATCGTGCATCTGGCTAAAGCGGGCGGCGAAACGCTGGCGCCAATTGATCGGCTGCAAATGCAGGCGGCCACGCAGGAAATCCTCGGCGTGCAAATCCGCAAACTGGTGATTCCGGTGGCGGCGGGTCGCAACTTGGCGGTACTGGTTGAGGCCGCGGTACGTAACTATATTCTGCAATTGCGCGGCATCGACTCCACCCGCGAGTTTATTGAACGGCACCAGCGCTTTATGGAGCTGGGCGAATAACGATGACGCAAAAACGGCAACAGGTCATCCTGCTTTCAGGGGTCTCGGGCGCGGGCAAGAGTGTAGCGTTGCGCATTCTGGAAGACCTCGGTTATTTCTGCATCGACAACCTGCCCTCGCCCATTTTGCCGCAAACCGTCGCGCTGCTGGATGAAGATGGCTACCCCAAGGTTGCCATTGCCGTTGACTCTCGTAGCGCGCACAACCTGGCCGCTTTTCCCGATCACCTGGCGGCGATGCTGGAACTCAAAGTCGACGCCCGCTTGTTGTTCCTGGAGGCGAGCGATGAAACGCTGGTGAAACGTTTCTCGGAAACCCGCCGCGCGCATCCGCTCTCTGGCGGCAATCTCACCGTTACCGAGGCCATCGCGCTTGAACGTGAGATTCTGGAATATTTCTCCGCCAATGCTCATCGCATAGATACCAGCGTGCTATCGGCAAACCAGTTGCGGGCAATGGTGCGCGACTTTGTCGGGCTGGATCAATCCCGGCTTACTTTGATATTTGAGTCGTTTGGCTTCAAGCACGGCTTGCCACAAGATGCCGACTTTGTATTCGATGCGCGTTGTTTGCCCAATCCACATTACGATCCGGTCTTGCGCCCACTCACCGGCAAAGACCAGCCAGTCATTGATTTCCTCAAACGCCAGGAAGCCGTGGGCCGCTATTTAACTCACTTGATCGGCTTTCTGGAGCACTGGATTCCCGAGTTTGATCGCGACCACCGTAATTACGTTACGGTCGCGATTGGTTGTACCGGTGGCCAGCATCGTTCCGTTTTCCTGGCGGAACAACTGGGCCGCCACTTCGCCAATCAACGCCAAGTTTTGATACGCCATCGTGAGCAACATGGTACGGCCTGAATGGCGTCTGTTGCAGCCCGGTGACTGGTTGGTGATGTTGCTGGCATTGAGTCTGGTCATCGCTTTAGCCAGTTATGCCTGGCAGCGCGATACCGCAACGCATGTGCGCATTTATCAGTCCGGCAAATTGTTTGCCGAGCTCGATCTGGCAGCTGATCGGCAGATGAAAGTACCCGGCCCGTTAGGTGACACCACCGTTCAGGTCGCTAGCGGGCGCGCGCGTATCGCCGCCGACCCCAGTCCGCGCCAGTATTGCGTGCGGGCAGGCTGGCTGACCGAAACCGGTCAGATCGCCATTTGCCTGCCTAATCGCACCAGCATTGAACTGACAGGTAGCCGCGCACGCGCCTATGACAGCCTCAGTTACTGATAGCGCGCCGCTCAAAGTCGTCGCGGGCGCAGACGACCTGCGCATCGCCCGTTATGCCGCAATCGCCATCTTGCTGGGCGTGATCGAGGCGGGCTTCCCCTCGCCCATCCCCGGAGTAAAACCCGGCATTGCCAATATCATTACGCTGGTGGTGCTGTGGCGCTACGGCTGGCGTGATGCCGCCTGGGTTTCATTGCTGCGGATCTTTGGCGGGGCGTTGGTGCTCGGTGGCTTTCTCTCACCAGGCTTTGCGCTGAGCGTGTGTGGCGGCATTGTTAGCCTGGCCGCATTGGCTGCAGCCCAGTATTTGCCGCGCCGCTGGTTCGGCCCGGTCAGTCTTTCACTGATTGCCGCTTTCGCCCATATTGCCGGACAACTTGGGCTGGCCCGACTGTGGCTGATCCCCAATAATGGGCTGATCCGCCTGGCGCCGGTGTTTTTTGGCGCAACACTGATTTTCGGGCTGGCAAACGGGCTGATTTGCGCCCGCTTGCTCAACGCATCGCCCAAGGAAACTACACCATGAAGACCATTACCGTCGGGCTCACCGGCGCCTCGGGTTTGCCATATGGCATGCGTTTGATCGAATGCCTGCTGGCGGCGGGTTGTCATGTGCATGTGCTGTACACGCAAGCGGCACAGATCGTCGCCAAACAGGAGCTGGGCTACACCTGGCCGGGCCGGGCGGCAGATTTTGATGACTGGTTGCGCGAACACTTCAAACTGCCCGCTGATACCAAACTGGATGTCTGGGGCCAACAGGAATGGTTTGCGCCCATGGCATCCGGCTCAAATCCAGGCGATGGCATGGTGGTGTGCCCCTGTACTATGGGCGCGTTGGCGGCTATTGCCGCAGGCGTGTCAGATAATCTGCTGGAACGCGCTGCCGATGTCATGATCAAGGAAGGAAAAAAGCTGGTGCTGGTGCCGCGCGAAGCGCCGTTCTCCGCGCTGCACCTGGAAAACATGCTCAAGCTGGCGCGGCTGGGCGTAGTGATTCTGCCGCCCAACCCAGGTTTTTATCATCATCCGCAGAGGATTGATGATCTGGTGGATTTTGTGGTGGCACGCATTCTGGACCAACTGGCCATTCCCCACACACTGATGCAGCGCTGGGGCGATAAGGCCTGACTGAAAAACTAGAGAGCCTGTTCCGTAACACGGAGAGCAGCTTTCTCGCGAGCCACTGCCCGCTGGCTGACGCGGGCAAATTGCAGCGTCAGCATGACTGCAGTAAATCCCAACGCCACCACCAGTGCCTCCCAGTACCCCACCGCGCCGCGACCAACAATGGTATCGCCGACGCCGAAAGTCAGCGCATAGCCCAGCGGCAAGCCAATCACCCAGAACGCAGTGAGATGGATGATCATTGGTGTGCGCGTCACCTTGTAGCCGCGCAATATCCCGGCAGCGACCACTTGGGTGGAATCAAACAACTGAAAGAATGCGGCATAAACCAGCAACAACGACGCCAGCGCCAGCACTTGCGCATCCTCCGTGTACCAACTTGCGACCCAGCCATGCCCAAATGCGGTAAACAGCCCAGATACCGCGGCTGCTGCCACACCCATCTTGAAGCCAGCCCAGCCAATAAAGCGTGCATCTTGTGGCTGCCCGGCACCCAATGCCTGACCAACCCGCACCGTCAGGGCGGTGCCCAAGGCAGCTGGAATCTGGAACACCAGCGAAGCAAAATTCAGCGCGATCTGGTGCGCGGCGACCGGCACTGTACCCAAGCGAGCGATCAGCAGCGAGATACCGGCAAAGGCGCTGACTTCCACAAAGAACATCAGTCCCATGGGCACACCCAGCTTGAGCAACTCACGCTGGCGATGCCAGTCGATGCGCACCCAGTGGCGCAACGGATAAGTCTCGCGATACACCGGCGAGAATCGCATCCACGCCAGCATCATGACGGCGCTGGCCCACAGGCAAAATGCCGTGGCATAACCGCAACCCACGCCACCCAGCGCCGGAAAGCCAAAATGGCCGTAAATCAGAATCCAGTTCACCGGCACGTTCAGCGCCAGCCCCAGCAAGGCGATCACCATCAGCGGTTTGGTACTGTTTAGACTTGCACTGTAGCTGTAGCAAACCCGGAAAAACGAGAACGCTGGCAAGCCCCACGCCACTGCACCGAGGAACCGCCGTGCTTTGTCGGCCACATCCGGCGTCAAGCCGAGATGATTAAAGATGGGCATCGCCAGCCATACCAGGCACAGCCCAACCACGGTGAACATCGCCGCCTGATAAAACGCCTGTTGCACCAGACCAGGAATACGTTTGGTATCGTTGGCGCCCACCGCATGCGCGATCAGCGGGCTGCTGGCCAGCAGCAGACCGATCATGGTCACGATGACGGTGATCCAAACGGAGGCACCCACGGATACGGCAGCCAGATCGCCCGCCGAAACGTGACCAGCCATCACCGCATCCACAAACGCGGTGCCCACTTGGGCCAACTGGCCAATCATGATCGGCCAGGCCAGATGCCAGGTGGCGCGGATTTCACGCCAGATACGCGGCAGAGTCATGCGGTCCTTGCTAAAGCGCTTAAGCTTTTTTGATTATGTGCGATTGATATGAGGTATTGCGCCACTCACAGCCGGTCAGACCGGCAACTTGCAAGTGATTGGTATGTGACCTGCGTCAATCCAGTGGTGTGCACTGCGGCCTGGCTGGCACTTCGTAACTGCCAATCAGTTCTGGCAGGTGCTGACACAGCAACAAGGCGGCCTCCAGCTCGATATCCAGTACCGCCAGCGAACCGTCATCCAGCAGTTGCGTGTGATAACCCAGCGCCACTGCCACCGCTGCGGCTTTGGATAAAGGCGCAGGGCCAGCACTGGCCGCGCATTTCAGGCGCAGCCAACGGCGATAATCGAGTCGCAAGCTCAAAACAGCTTGCGGTTTGCAGCGGCGTTGTTGGAACAAAGCGAACTCGGGAACAAAACAGTCGTACATGGTGGCCTCCTGAAGTTGAGAAAAAATCAACGACGGCCACCGGTCTTCTGATCCGCGCCAAAACCAACAATGATTCGGGCACAGGCGGCCGACGCTTTAGCAGCATTTCCCGAATCCACTCAAGTGGTTCGGCGCGCCCCGCAAGTTGTCGCTTAACTCGGCGCGGCCACGCTTGCGCGCGGCAGGTATTACAGATGCAGCAAAATCTGAAAACAAAAAAACCTGCGTGCCAGACGCAGGTCGCGGCACGCTTTAGCAGTATTTATAACGCGCCCGCAAGCTGGCTGATCAAATCGGCGCGATAGTTTCATTTGTACGCCTTGGCGGCGGGAGGCGTCAAGTAGTGGCTCAAGTGGTTTAGGTCTGCAAACGACGGGCTGGCTGGGCCGAACCGCCCAACGATCACACCAAACAAGATTGAAAGCTCACACCGTAACCCCACTCCGCATTCGCCCCATCACCCTGCGCAAGTCTCGCGCCGAGCCAAACCCCGACAACTCCGCCACTCGCTCCATCGGCAAGCGACTGTCCGCCAGCAGGGCTTGCGCCTGCGCGACTCGCAGCAATCGTAGATATTCGGTTGGCGCGGTTTGCGCGTGTTCACGGAACAGGCGGGTCAGGTGGCGGGGGGAGACATGCACCAGCTCTGCCATGTTTTCCAGTGACCAATCCGCCGCCACATCTTGCGCCAGCTTTTCCTGCACCCGATGCACCAGCGGGTGTAGATGGTTGCGATGTTGAAACCAGGCGGATAACTGCGGATCATCGCCACCACGGCGAAAGTACACCACCAACCGGCGAGCAATTTCGGCGGCTTTTTGCGGTGAGATTTTGGTAGCGATCAGCTGCAAGGCCAGATCTATCCCGGCAGTAATGCCAGCGGACGTCCAGATCGGCCCATCTTGCACAAACACCCGGTCGGCCTCGACTTTGGCGGCGGGCGCAAACTGTTGCAACTCGGCGGTATGCATGTAATGCGTGGTGCAGCGACGCCCATCCAGCAAGCCCGCTTTGGCGGCGTACAACGCCCCGGCACAAACGGTTGCCAGTTCAATGCCTGGCTGGAGCATGGCGGTGCGCAACCAGCGGGTGATGACCTCGCCCTGCGCAGTATCTGCGCCGGGCTCATGGCCGGGAACGATGAGCAAGGCCGGTGCAATCAGCCTGGCGGGCAGTGGCTCAAGATTGGCAATGGTGACGCCGACCAGTGTGCGTGCTTCACGGGCAGGCCCGACAAAGTGCAGCCGGAAGTGCTCGTCGCCCGCCATACGCAGGGCTTCTGCCGGACCGGCCAAGTCAAGCAAAAGTAAGTCATCGGCCACCACCAGCCAGATATCAAGCGGCATATTGCTCGTCCAGCGCGGCCAGACATTCTGCCACTGTGGAAACTCGCGCAAACCGGCCAGCCAGGACCAACTCCGTGCGATGTTTGATCTGTGCAGCAGTCACCGTCACACCGTCGGCATGCGTCATCGGCCAGGTCAGTGTGGCTTCGGAGACAAAATCGACCGCGTAGCCCAGGTCAGACGCCACGCGCGCTGTGGTTTCGCAGCATTGCTCGGTGCGGATGCCGCTGATGCTGACATGGTCAATGTCATTGGTTTTGAGCCATTCCAGCAGGCCGCTTTCGGTCAAGGCATTGTGCACGTGTTTGTTAAAAACCAGACCACTTGGATCGGGCATCCAGTCCAGCGCCACACACAAGCCGTTAGCCGGGTCGAAGGCGCCCGCCGAGTGATGGAATATCTGCACCACTGGCCAACCCCGCGCCTGGTATCCGGCGATCAGCGCCAGCTGCTTCTCTTTAAATGCGGGTAGATCATCTTCAGTCCAGAACGGGCGGTGCATAAAAGATTTCTGGACATCAATTACAATCAGGGCAGATTTCATGGCAAGGCTCCTCGGGTTGGTTGCAGCCTTAATTTACGATGCAGCATGCCATGAACCAAGGGGCGCTGGCGACCAGTAGCGGACAATTCAGGACATACCCTGTTGAACGCGCTCACTCGGGATTTTTTGAATCCAGTTGCAAGGTTACCGGTCCATCATTCAGCAAGCTCACCTTCATATCCGCGCCAAATACTCCGGTTGGCACTGGTTTGCCCAACAAGGCAGTCACCCGGGCGACGAAATCATCAAACAACCCAGTCGCATGCTCACCTTGGGCCGCGCGCATCCACGAGGGCCGATTGCCTTTCTTGTATGAGCCAAACAAAGTGAACTGCGATACCGCCAGGATTTCGCCACTGGTCTCCAGCACCGAGCGGTTCATTATTCCTGCGTCGTCTTCAAACACGCGCAGTTTGCAGACCTTGGCACTCATCCACGCCAGATCTTCGACCGTATCGGCGGGTTCAATCCCCACCAGCAGCAGCAAGCCAGCGCCAATGCGGCCGACGGTTTCACCCGCCACATCGACCTGTGCATGCTCCACCCGTTGCAGCAAAACCCGCATTGTGACCGCCCCTTTTTGCAATTTCGCCAAAACCCTCATGTTAGCGGGTTATTGGTGCCCGTCTGTACCGATCAGCGCCGAATTGGTGCCAAGGCTGGCGTTCAATCGCGGATTTCTCTAATATCATCAATCCCCTTGGATATTTGTAACCCTGTTGCTGAAGGAAAAGATGATGAAGAAGGTAGGCTTGGTCGGTTGGCGCGGCATGGTGGGCTCGGTGCTCATGCAACGTATGCAGGAAGAAAAAGATTTCGACCTGATTACCCCGACATTCTTCACCACCTCGCAAGCAGGCAGCACCGCGCCGAACTTCGGCAAAGACGCAGGCACGCTTAAAGACGCGCACAACCTGGACGAGTTGCGCGCCATGGACGTGATCATTTCCTGCCAGGGCGGTGATTACACCAACGACGTATTCCGTCGCCTGCGGGCTTCGGGCTGGGAAGGTTACTGGATCGACGCCGCTTCTACCCTGCGCATGGAAGACGACGCAGTCATCATTCTGGACCCGGTCAACGATGGTTTGATCCGCAACGCCGTAGCCAATGGCGTCAAGAATTTTGCTGGCGGCAACTGTACCAACTCCATCCTGCTGATGGGCGTGGGCGGTTTGTTCCGCGAAGACCTGGTGGAATGGGTTAGCTCGATGACTTACCAGGCGGCCTCCGGTGCGGGCGCCAACAATATGCGCGAACTGGTCAAGGGCATGGGCGTGATTCACGCGGCCGTGGCTGATGAGCTGGCCAATCCGGCTTCGGCCATTCTGGAAATCGACCGCAAGGTGGCCAAATCCATCCGCGAAGATGTGCCGACCGAGTTCTTCCCGGCGCCACTGGCTGGCGGTTTGATCCCGTGGATCGACAAGCAACTGGAAAACGGCCAATCCAAGGAAGAATGGAAAGGCCAGGCCGAAGTAAACAAGATCCTCGGCACCGACAAGACTATTCCGGTTGATGGCCTGTGTGTGCGAATTGGCGCAATGCGCTGCCACAGCCTGGCGCTGACCATCAAGCTGAAGAAAGACCTGCCCTTGAGCGAAATCGAAGCACTGATCAAATCCACCAACCAGTGGGTGAAGTGGGTGCCGAATGATCGCAGCATCACCGAACAAGAACTGACCCCAGCCGCCATCACCGGCAAGCTGGATATCGGTGTTGGCCGCGTGCGCAAGCTCAACATGGGCCCGGAATACATCAGCGCGTTCGTGATCGGCGACCAATTGCTGTGGGGCGCTGCCGAGCCACTGCGCCGTATGTTGCGTATTTTGCTGGATAAGTAACAGACCGCCAGAAACGCTGGCTTGCTTCATCAAAAACCCGTGCTTGTCGCGGGTTTTTTGTTGCCAACGTGCGTGTCATGCCGCCGCACTAACGGCTTTGGTGTCTTATGATGGTCTGGTGCCCACATGGAAAACCGCATGGACTTCATCAACCTTTATCTGCAGCGTCTTGGCCTGACGCGAGACAGCCTGCCCGCCGACCCGGTAGCGCGCTTGAACCTGCTGCACAATACCCACCAGCAATGCATTGCCTTCAACAACATCGAAGTTCTGCTCGGTCGTCCGCCCGAACTCGACCCGGATAAGGTCGTCGACAAGGTGCTGCGACGTGCTCGTGGCGGTTACTGTTACGAACTCAATGGCCTGTTCGGTTGCTTGTTACGCGAGCTGGGTTACGACACGCATTTTCATCTGGGCAAGATGCTGGCCGGTAGCGGAGTCGGGCCGGAAGAACGTCCACGCACTCACCACGTGATATCGGTATTGATTGAGCGCCAACGCTGGATGATAGATGTGAGCTTTGGCGCGCGCGGTCTGGTTGAAGCGGCGGTATTGCAGACCGAACAGCCTTTCACACAAATGGACACTTTGCGCTATCAGCCCTATGGCGATGGGTATCTGCTGCAAAGCCAGATCAAGGGCGAATGGCAGACCCTCTACTGGTTTGATCTGGTCGAGGTTTACCCGGCGGACTGTGTCATGTCCAACTACTACTCGTCGACGCACCCAACTTCGCCGTTCCTGCACAATCTGATGGCCCTGCGCCTGACCGGCCCACGTGCTCGTGTCACCTTCAACAATCTGCGTGTGGCGCAGGTGAGCAATGGCGTGCGCGAAGAAACACTGTTGACATCATCGCAGCAGTTACGCGACGCAATCGAGAAGCATCTGCATATCGTATTGGATCACACCGAGGCAGAGAGTTTGTACCTGCGGATCAGTGAACAACCCGCACTCCAGCTGGTCTGATCCCACCCCAGAGAATGCGCAGCCGCTAAAATGGCGTTTTACCCGCGCCACCACCATGCCCACCTATACGCTTGCCGCGCCAGTGCATGCCGAACTGGAAATCAAAAAGAGCCGCTTCCTCGGTAGCGTCCTGCCTGTGGCAGACCGTGCTGCTGCTTTGGCAATCATCGCACGCACACGTTCCGAGCATTCCGCCGCAGCCCATGTCTGCTGGGCTTTGCTGGCTGGAGGTGAATCTGGCATGTCGGATGATGGTGAGCCTTCCGGCACTGCCGGGCGTCCGATGCTGAGCGTACTTCAGCATCACCATCTGGATGGCGTGCTCGGTCTGGTTGTGCGCTATTACGGCGGAATACGGCTAGGCGCTGGCGGCTTGGTCCGCGCTTATACCGATGCAATTGCCAGCGCTATTAAACAGGCCCAAGTGGTTCTACTCACGGCCAAGGTCACCATCGAGATCGAGATTCCCTATGCCGATGAAGCCCGTGTACGCCACTGGCTGATGCAATCCGGACACTTACTGACCGCTTTTTCTCACGCCAAACTTGTAAGACTTTGCTTTATAACAAATGCAAGCGATCAAGCAATAGTAGAAGAAAACTTGCAAAACCTGACCCAAGGTCAGGTGCGATTTGTGGATGCCGCTGCATCAGCCCGATAAATCGCAATGGCATAAAAACCTGTCTAAACAAGCCTCAACACCTTCCCCTCACGGGCTTGCCGGATCGCCTGCAGATTTAGTATCAAATGAGACTGTTACGTTTATCCATTCTATTTCTTACAAAGATTGCACAAAAACATCAGATTTCACTAATATAGTCGAAACAGCATGGCCCCGGTCATGCCACCACCCATAAAAAGTCAGGGACACCCTCTTGGAATCTTTGCTTGAACAAAGCCGGAAACTTGTTGTTGCCGGCACTTTACTCACCACGCTGTTGCTAACAGCATGTGGAGGCGGCGGTGGCGGCGATAGTTCGCCCTCCCAAGCCGCAGCCGTAACTCCGGTACCCACCCCAGCGACACTGACCGGCGTGTTCATCAGCGAGGTCGGCAACAACGCGTACTACAACACTGCGGCCTGGTTCGAGATTTACAACAAGACTGGGCACGCAATTGATCTGGCCAGCTATTCCGTGCGAACTCGGGCAATCAATCCGGATAACGGTACGCCAGCAGCACCCGCAATTGAAACGTTTGCGCTGCCCCATCTGACTATCCCCGATCAAGGTCGCGTGGTGGTCGCCAGCAAAGTCGACCCGACGCTGGTGAACAACAGCAATGTGACTTATATCAGCGATGCCAGCGGCTACGTTCCAAGCTGGAGCACCGCTGCGGGTTTCGTCGAGTTACTGGCAAATGGCAAGACAACCGACTTTGTCCGGTTTGGGAGTGAGTCGACTGCACCGATCAGTTCCGGTATGTGGATCGGCGCGAACGTCCCTGCATTTGCCAAGACTTCTGATGTAAACGGTATCAACACTCTGAGCTCGTCTATCGTTCGCCTTGATAGCAATTTCACGCAAACGCACACCAGCACCGACTGGACGGCGGTGAATTTCTCGACGCCTGGCGGCCCCAATGACGTTGGCCCCGGCGTGGTCGACAGCGATGCCGATGGTATTCCCGACAGCGCCAAAGTCTCCGGTGGCACTTACAGCGGCATCGACTTGTACAGCATGGGTGCACGCCCCGGCCAACGCGATCTGTTCATCCAGGTTGATTACATGAACAGCACTGACCCGGGCATTACGCCTCAGCAGCAAGCCTTGCAGAATGTGGTTGCAGCGTTCAGGGCGCATAACATCGCCGTTCACTTTGATGCTGGTAACTTGTTCGCCGCCGCATTTGATCCGGTTAACTTCAACCTCAGTGGCGCGGTCAGCAACAAGCGAGCCTTGGTGCCATGTACAACTGTGTATTCCACCAGTCAATGCACCGATGTAAACACAATCAAATCGGCTGCGTTCGATTACCGTCGCAAGGCCATGTTCCGTTATTTGCTGATGGCCAATAGCCAGAACCTGGACGGCTCATACAGTTCCTCGGGCGTTGCCGAATTGCTGGGGCCGGACCTGGTGGTCACCTTGGGTGGCTGGAATCTGAATACCAACAATGCCGCCAATACCAACATGTTGGTCAACTATCAGGCCGCGACCATCATGCATGAGTTGGGTCATACGCTGGGCCTGCAACACGGTGGAGACGAATCCACCAACTACAAGCCAAACTACTACAGCGTCATGAACTACATGTATCAGCTGTATGGTTTACCCAAAGACCCAACCGGCGCCGATCAAGCCACCAACAGCAACGGTTTGTCTGAGGTCAATGAGCGTTATTACCTTTACAGCCTCAGCCTGCAATCGAATCCACCTGCCCAGTTTGTGCCGGGCATTAACAACACCGCCTATTACCCGGCAGTCATGCATGACGGCCCCGCGACGACCACTTTCAAGATGGATTACTCTGACGGCACTGGTGCATTGCTGGACGAAAACCTGCTGAATGAATCATTGGTGATCGGTCGCGGCGCAGGCGCGAACGCCTACGGCGATTGGGATCTGAATGGCCACAATACGACTGGCACCTATCGTTTTCATATTGTGGACGAGGGCATGGATACTAGCTTCACCCAGATGCACGATTACAATGACTGGGCCAACCTCGTACTGGCAATCAATAAGTACGGTGTGGCGCATTTTAATGGCGCCAGCATCAAATCTGCTTCCTCTGCATTGCCGAGCACGCCATATGATCCGGTATTCAATACCCGGCGCCCGCTAGCACGAGAAGATGCGCCACCCGCCTTGTTGATCAAGCACCTGCGCGCGCTCAATCCATAATGGTGAGCATGAAAACCATGAAAAACCTGCTCTGGGTTTGCCACGGATTGCTGGCGTTTGCGCTCACTCATGCGAACGCAGCAACCCCATTGCAGATCCAGGGCGCCACTTTTCAGCCCCAAGAGGCCAAGGTCGCATTGCCCGCGGTGGATCGACAGCAGGTTTTGCGCTTTCGGCTGGATCAGCCAGTGACGATTTCAGGTTGGCCAGCTTCGCTGCCCCGCAAGCTCGGCCAGCAGAATATCTCGCTGATGAGCCTGCCCAATCCGGCTGGGCCAGTAACTTTTGCACGATTTACGCGTGCGGGAGTGCCAACGCCTTGGCTGGTGCTGGTTTCCCGAGGTCGCTCTGGCAGCGAAATCATCGCGCCCTGGCGCTTGAAGATAGAGCCTGCAGGCCGCTATTCGCTCAACGCGGGTGACGGTTCAATACGCCTTATCCATCTGGCGCAGCCCGTCATTCTGAAAGATGCGCAGGGGGTGCGCTGGCAATTTGAACTGCTCAGTGTGAGTGCTCCGGCCAACTCCGGGCAGGATCAGGAAGCGCGCGGCGATTGGTATCTACGCCAGCTAAGTGAATAAACCAGTATTGGCAGAAAATAAAAGGCCGCCCGTTCAACTACGGGCGGCCTTTTTTGCGTATCGCATTCGCGCAAATTTATTCCGCCAGTCGTCGCCGAAACAACCATCGCTGCTCGTCGCTGCCGTCCGCCACAAATGCATAGCCTTCCAGATCAAAATGTTTAAGCTGCTGCGGATCGTCCAGCTGATTCAATGCCGCGTAGCGCACCATCAGGCCGCGGGCGCGTTTGGCGTAGAAGCTGATGATCTTGTACTGGCCATTCTTGAAGTCTTCAAACACCGGGGTAATTACCGGGCAGTTCAGCAATTTGGGCTTGATCGATTTGAAGTATTCGTCCGAGGCCAGATTCACCAGCACTTTTGGCTTTTGCGCGTTGAGTGTTTGTGTCAGCGTATCGCCCCACCAGGCATACAGATTTTTACCCGCCGGGTTAGCCAGCGACTTCCCCATTTCCAGACGATAGGGCTGGATCAGGTCAAACGGCTTGAGCAAGCCATAAAGGCCGGAGAGGATGCGCAGGTGAGATTCCAGATAATCGAAATCCGGCTCGCTCAAGTGCGCAGCACCCAGCCCTTCGTAAACGTCACCCATAAACGCCAACACCGCAGCCCGTGAATTGCGGGCGGTGAACGGGCGCTTCCAGCTTTGGTAGCGACCTGCGTTCAGTACGGATAACTCGTCCGAGATATCCATCAGTTTGCCCATATCCGCTGGCGTCATTTGCTTGAGGATATCGACCAGTTCGGCGGAGCGATCCAGGAAAGCGGGTTGAGTATGCCGCCTGGTTACGAGCGGCGAGGTGAAATCGAGCGTTTTGGCGGGCGAGATCACCATCAGAAAACCCGCGCGCTGGCGGGTTTTGCGAGGAGTGGCCGCCAATGGCGCGGTCAACGGTTGGTTCATTACTGTTGCTCTTGTTGCTAAACCGGGGGTTATTCCGGCTGTTGGGTATTGATTTGCGCATCGCGCAGCAAGGCGGCGAGTTCCATTGCTGTTTTGACGTGCATTTTTTCCAGAATACGCGCTCGGTGTACTTCCACCGTTTTCATGCTGATCGAAAGATCATCGGCAATTTGTTTGTTCAGGCGGCCAGTCAGGATCAGCTTCATCACTTCGCGTTCACGCGGCGTCAGCGTGGACAAGCGAATTTCTACGGCGTGTTTGGCTTGCCACTGATTGCGGCGCGTGGTGTCGGCGCGCAGACAGCTTTCGACCAGATCAACAATTTCGTTATCGCTGAAGGGTTTTTCTACGAAATCGGCCGCGCCACCTTTCAGCGCGGCAACCGCCATCGGTACGTCACCGTGACCAGTCAGAAACACGACTGGCGGGGTATAGGCATACTCTTTCAGGCGTTCAAACAATTCGGTGCCGCTCATGCCGGGCATGCGCACATCCAGAATCAGGCAGCTAAAGCGCTCGGGCGCGTAGTCAGCAAGGAACGATTCCGCTGAGGCAAAAGCTTGTACCTCGTGATCGCGGGTAGAAAAAAGCCAGGCCAGTGCGTCACGCAGGGCGTCGTCGTCGTCCACGATCGCGATGCGGCCGAAGTTGTTGGCTTTCATGGGTTTGCTCCTTGAGTCATGATCAATGCACGTTCCGTGAGGTGCGCCTTTATAACGCGTTTGTGACGACCAAAAAAGTAGTTTCCGTTTTTCGACTACAAATCTTGCTCAACCAACCCTTCGTCCGTTGTTGGGAACGGTACCGTAAAGATGAAACGCGTACCACCACCAGGATTTTCTTCCACCCACATCCGGCCGTGATGATGTTCGATAATGGATCGGCAAATATTCAGGCCAATGCCCATACCGGTGTCTTTGGTCGAGAAAAATGGCTTGAACAATTGTTCGCGTTGTTCTGGCGCAATCCCCACGCCACGGTCGGCAATCGTCACCCGTAGCATCTCGTCATCACGCGACAGGCCAATGGCCAGGGTACGCCGGTCACGCGGGGTGGCATCCATGGCTTCCAGCGCGTTCTTGATCAGATTGAACAATACTTGTTCCAGCATCACCGCATCGGCATAGATGGGCGGCATGCCTTCGTTCTGGGCAATGGAAATTTCCACACCACGCCGCACGATCTCATGCCCCAGCAGACCGAGCACGGTTTCCAGCAAGGTGTTGATGTCACAGCGCTGCCGCCGCGGCGCGCGACGTTGTACGAACTCGCGAATGCCGCGAATGATGTGGCCAGCGCGTTTGGCTTGTTCGCCCATTTTGTCCAGCGCCTGGCCCAGCTGCGGCAAATTTGGCGCAGTGCTGGATAGCAGATTGCGGCAACCCGAGACATAACTGGCAATGGCACCGAGCGGTTGATTCAGTTCGTGCGCCAGGCTGGAAGCCATTTCACCCATGCTGATCAGGCGGCCGGTTTGTTGCAGCGCTTCGTTTTGTTGGCGCTCGCGCTCGCTGGCGCTCTTGAGTGCGGTGATGTCGGTGGCAATCTCCAGCCATACCGCAGAACCATCCACCCAAGTGCTCTGGCGACTTTTTACCTGATACCAGTGATCGCGATAAGTGTCGTACCACTCGGCATCCACCGGAGGCTCGGCCCGGCGCACTACCAGCGGCACAATACAGCAGCGTCCGCGCAGATCCGGCAACTGAAAGGCGCGATCGAACTGCAGATTGGACATCAACAATTCGCCGGTTTCAGCATCGGTGACCGCCACCGACGCATCCAGGCCATTCAGCACCGCCACAAAACGTTCGTGCGAGGCTTGCAGCGCTTCGCGCTCGCGGCGGATTTCAGTTACGTCATGCAGCGAGCCCATCCAGCCGATGTGGTGACCATCGCCATCGACCAGGCGTGAGGCGTGGATACGCACGTCAAAGCGTTCGCCATTACGGCGCATCAGTCGCACCATAAAACCGGATGGTTCGACATGTCCCGCAACAATGGCATCGTAAGTGGCCTGGCAGCGCTCGATTTCTTCGGGCGGCCAATATGGCATCGGCGGCCGGGTTTCGCGCAGTTCTTCGGCGCTGTAGCCCACCATCTCGCCAAAAGCGCGATTGGTGTAAATGATGCGGCCACGGCGATCGAACGCGATCATGCCGGACACCAGCGAAGTGTCCACCGCATGGCGAAATGCGACCTCGGCCTTGAGTTGTTCTTCCGCCTGCGCACGCACCTTGATCATGCGATTGAGCGCGGCGGTGGAAGCCAGCATGGCGATGGCCAACACCAGCATCAATGCAGGCAGGATGTCACCGGTGGCGGAAACCGACCCGGCGTAGAGATCGCCCTTGAGCTTCATCTCCAGCGGCGGCGCGGTGAGCTGAATGGTGTGGCTAATGCCGGTGGTGTCCAGTTGCCGCTGGAACTTGGCAGCGAGCGGATGACCGTTCGCGTCGATCAGCGATATCTGGTAGCGCTGGGCAATCCACCACGGCACCTGTTGCTGCAGCAGCGTATCAAGCGCAAACACCGCAACAATAAAGCGCCGCCGATCTGGCGTGGCGATGGCGTAAGTGACTTTGGGTTCGCCATGCGACACCGACACCTCACCCCAGCCTCCAGCGCCCTCATAGGGTACCGACCAGTTGTTCTGGGTCGCGGCATGCCATAGCACCAAACCATGCCCGTTCTGCACGGAGAAACTGGCAATCTCCGGACTGGACTGAATCAGCGACTGCACGCGGGCCTGGAATATCGGCTCGCTTAGATCGGTGATATTGAGCGTGGCGGCCAGCCCGGCCAGCGATTGCAAATCGAACGTGATCTGCTGTTCGATGGCTTGTTTTTGCCACAGCAGATCCTGTTCCAGCAAGGTAGAGCGCTGACTGGTTGCTTCGTCACGCGATTGCAAAAGCCAGGCTGCGAAAGCCAGCGTAAACACGCCGGCCAGCAGCCCGGGAATCAGTGGAAGCCAGCGCGCGAAGCGATGGGGTGAACTCATGCACCGGGTTTTACTGCATTCACCAACGGCTGTCCATTTTGATATGCAGTGATGTTTTCCAGTACGGTATGCGCGATGGCGGCCAGCGCCTCATCCGTCAGAAAACCCTGGTGCGAGGTGATCATCACATTGGGAAAGGTGGTCAGCCGCGCCAGCATGTCGTCTTTGAGCGCCTCATGCGACAGGTCCTCAAAGAACACGCCTTCTTCGTACTCGTACACATCCAGCCCGACGCCAAACAACTGGCCGGTCTTCAACGCCTTGATCAATGCTTTGGTATCAATCAATCCGCCGCGACTGGTGTTGATGATGACCGAGCCCTGCTTCATCTTTTTCAGCGTAGTGGCGTTGATCAGATGCTGGGTTTCCGGGGTCAGCGGCGCGTGCAATGACACGATATCGCTCTGCCCGAGCAAGGTATCCATATCCACAAATTCGCAGCCGATCTCGGCAGCACGCTCGGCTGACGGAAAGCGGTCATACGCCAGCACCCGGCAGCCAAAACCCTTGGCGATCTTCATCGCTGCCACGCCGATCTTGCCAGCGCCAATCACGCCAAAAGTGCGGCCATGCAGGTTGAAGCCAACCAGGCCATCCAGCGAAAAATTGCCTTCGCGAATACGTTGGTAGGCGCGATGCGTCTTGCGTACCAGCGTCAGCAGCAAGGCGAACACGTGTTCGGCCACCGCTTCAGGCGAATATGCGGGCACACGCGTCACCGTGACACCAAACTCGGCAGCGGCGGCAAGATCGACGCCATTGAAACCGGCGCAACGCAATGCCACATGCCGTACGTTCAAACGGGCCATTTCCTGCAACACGGCACGATCCAGCCGGTCGTTAACGAACGGACATACCACATCAAACCCAGCCACCAGCGGCACTGTGGTGCCATTGAGCCGATCTTCAAAGAAGGCCAGCTCGTAGCCAAATTTCTTGTTGGCGGCTTCCAGCCCCGCCCGGTCATAACGTTTGGTATCAAAAACAGCGATGCGCATCCACTTATCCTCAGGGCAGCGCCCGACCTAATTGCCCCAGCCCAGCGAAGTATGGGCGCACTGCAAGGTGCGCTCACGCCAGAGGTGGCCTTCCAGTTGGCGTGCAATGGCACCGACATCGGTATCCGATCGATCAATTGTTACCAATGCTGCGGTGCGTTCCCCCAAGCCTTCTGCCAGCGTGATTTCACCCATGTCGGGCACACCCAGGTCGGCCAACATGGTACGCACTTCATCCACGGTAACGTCTGGCGGCAGGTTGCCGAGCATGATTTGAGCCATGGGAAACACTCCTTGATAGAAGAAAATTGATAGTCGAAAACCAGTGTAGGCGGATTGTCGGGCTAGCGAAACGCGGAAAATGCATTTTGATTGGTGGAGCCCGCCCGCGTGGGCTGGCTAAGGCTTGCGGCCGGCCTTGCTGCGAAAGTGCGCATACTTGCTGCCGCGTGCGGCATGGGCCATCCAGCCTGGTGCCACCGCTTCCAGCGCGGTAGGCTTGAAACCTGGAATATCCGGGAAAGGCTGATCAGTCACATTATCGACGCGCATCGAATCCAGATTGTCACGACTCAGCGGTGGATTAGGCAGCAAGGACATCGCCGCCGCCTGCAACCGCGCCGCCCAATCCGGCAATGGCAATACCGGGCGCGCATTCCCACTCAAGCGACCGGCATAGCGCACCAGTTCGGCCAGCGTGTAGACCTTGGGGCCAGCCAGATCGAAACTTTGCCCGATCCAGTCGCGCCGATGCAGGGCAGTCTCAAACACCCGCACCACATCCTGCACCCATACCGGCTGAAAGCGGGCATGCGCACCGGCTAAAGGCAGCAACGGTGCCAGCTTTTGCAGTTCAGCAAACAAATTGAGGAAGCGATCCTCTTCACCAAATACCACCGATGGCCGAAAGATGGTCCAGTCCAGTTCGCTTTGCCGCACCAATGCCTCAGCCGCGCCCTTGCTGCGTTGATACATTGATGCCCCGGCCGGGTCCGCGCCCAACGCGCTCATGTGCAGGTAGCGTCGGCCGCCATTGGCCTGGCAGGCCGCAATGATATGCCGCGTCAGTTCGACATGAGCCAGCTCAAACTGTCGCTGGCTGCCTTGTAACAAGCCAACCAGATTGACCACCACTCGCGCTTCGCGAACCAGGCGCTTGAGCACAAGCGGGTCGTGTACGTCGGCTTCGATCAGCTCAACCCGTGGCAGCGTCAGCAGATGCTCCCGGGCGCGTTCGCGATCCCGGGTGGGAATGGTTACCGGATAACCAACACGACACAACCGTGCGGCCAGAGCGCGGCCGATAAAGCCGCTGCCACCAATCAACAGTACCGGGTGCAGTACCAGACTCTGAACCATGCGCACTCCTTGCCCGCTTTACCCCTGCAATCAGGGGGCGTCGATGGTCGCCGCATCTACGTTTTTGCCCGGAATCGGCGCCAGCCGCGTGTGGAAAGATTCGGACTCGCCAAACGATGCGCCGTACAACTGGGCGTTGGCCATCACCTTCTTTACGTAGTCGCGGGTTTCTTCAAACGGAATCGTTTCAATATAGACAATCGGGTCCAGCTGCCGCGTGTCATCCTGCCAGGCTTTCGCCCGCCCTGGCCCGGCGTTGTAACCTGCGGTAGCCAGAATGGCCTGGCCACCGAGGCGGTCCAGAATATAGCGCAGATAAAACGCGCCATAAGCCACGTTGGTGTCCGGATCGGTCAGGCTGCTGATATCCAGTTTTTTCTGGCCGTTTTTCTTGCCCACCCACTGCGCAGTGGAAGGCATCAATTGCATCAAACCGCTGGCCCCTGCGCCCGAGCGGATGTCCGCCACAAAGCGGCTTTCCTGCCGAATCAAGCCGTATACCCAGGCCGGATCAAGATTCTGCGCCCGCGCTTCGCGTTCGATCTGCTCGCGATAAGGCGTCGGGAAACGCATCACCAGACCCGATAGCGGTTTGGCGCGTTCAGCCGAATAGATCGAGCGATCATAAATTTTGTTGCGTGCGGCCAAGGTAGAAGCGGCGACCAGTTCTTGCGGGCTCAGATCACGCATGGCCCAGTTCCACTCGCGATTGCCCTCAACCCGCCAGTTCTGGCCGAACAGCGCCAGGGCTCGCACCACGCCCGGCTTGGCGCCTACGGTTTTGATTTCAGTGTCCGTCGGCAAATAGGGCGATGGCGTGGCTTCCAGCGCCGGACCGGCTTCTTCACGGGCGAGCAAGGCATAGAAATCATCGCCGTCAGACAATTTCAGCAGGATAGGTGCGGCCTCCTGCGCCCGATTGGCACGTTTGAGAGCCTGCGCATACCAGTAACGCCAAGCGTTTTCGGCGGCTTGATCTGCCGGCATGGCGGCAATGCGATCGAGCACGGCGGTCATGTCACCCACGCGCAAAGCGGCGCGCACGGACCATGCCCGACCATCGGCATCCAGGCCATCCAGTCCGCCACGGCTAAACCAGCCGCTGGCTTCTGGATACTGTTTTTTGGCAGCGATTTCGGCAATTTGCTGCCAGCCATACCGGCGATCTGCTTCCGGCAATTTTTCTTTCAGGCTATCCAGCGCTTGTGCTGCGGCATCCGGGTCGGTACGAGCAATGCGCTGAACTGCAAACAGCGCCACTTCGCGACCCGCACGGTGACTGTAATCCAGCTTGCCCAAGGCTTTTTGCGGTTGCGAATTGGCCTGCCCCAACACGCGCCCGGTCAATTCGGACGGAAACCCGACTCGCGGAGCCAGCTGGGTGGCAAAGTCGTTGCGCCCAGCCGACAAAGCCATACGGATGCGTAGCCAGGCATCTTCTTGCGTTAGCTGCCCGGCAGAAAACAGACTCTCGAAGATGGGGCCACAACTTTCCGGCTGACCTTTATCGGCAAACCAGAAGCCGCGCAATTTGCTCAAATCTGCGCTGCCGGTAGCCGCGATACGGGCTTGGGCATTCAGGCACTGCAAATCAAGCGACGGTGAATCCAGCTTGGGAAACTCGACCACGTAATGCGCCCAGTCCTGGCGCCGACCCAATTCTTTTAGCCAATCCTGACGCAGCCGTTCGGCCAGCGGCGTGCCGTCAAACCGGGCAAAAAAAGCGTCCACGTCTTCTTGTGCCACGGTATTCAGTTGGGTACTGAGCAAGTAATAACGCGGGTACATCTCCAGCGGGTCGTTCTGCGCGTTGTCAGCCATGCGACTGAGCGCCGGAATATCGCGACTGCGGGCGGCTTCACGCAGCGCGGAGAGATCAATCTGGGCATGGGCGCCGATGCTGGCAACCAACAGGCAAAGGAATACGGGAAGTTTCATGAAACCGGCGACTCAACGGAATGGGATGGCGCGAAAGTGCAGATTTGAATACAGCACTGGCTTTGCCGAAGCATAGGGCATGCCCCGCACCGTGTCACAGGTCATTTTTGTGTCAGCAAGTACGAGGTTCAGGCTAGACAAACCACTCGATCACACGTTCCCCATCCTGAACGACACACCATTCCATTCTTGTAAGTGCCGTCCTGCAAATTGCTACTGCAGTAGTGCACGCACCGCGAGGTTGATCCCGGCACCACCAGCAATCAGCCAGACAAACAGCGTCGTCGCCAGTAACAGTGGTTTTACCCCCGCCGCCCGGATGGCGGTGATGCGGGTATCCAGCCCCAGAGCGGCCATGGCCATGGCCAGCAAAACGGTATCCAGTTGCAGCAAAGCGTTGACCATCGGCTTGGGCACCCAGCCCAGCGAATGCACGCCCGCCATGACAATGAAGATCAGTGCGAACCACGGAATGGTAATGCCGCCGCTGGCTTTCTCTTCACCCGCTTGCGGAGCCCGCGCCACCCACCAGGAAACAAAGACCAGGAACGGAGCCAGCATCATGACCCGGATCATTTTGGCAATCACGGCCGTGTCCGCCGTGGCCGGACTGACCTGGCTGGCTGCCGCCACAACTTGCGCCACTTCATGGATGGTCGAGCCGGTATAGATACCAAATGCCTGCGGCGTAGCCAGCAAACCCAGGTGCTGGGCCAGCGGGTAAAGCGCCGGATACAGAAACATGGCCGCAGTACCAAACACCACCACGGTCGAAACGGCGATGGTGACAGTCGAAGGTTTGGCCCGCAGCACAGGTTCAGTCGCCAGCACGGCGGCGGCACCACAGATCGCGCTACCGGAGCCGATCAACAGCGCGGTTTGCCGATCCAGCCCAAAAATCCGCGTACCAGCCTGATAAGCCAGCACCAGCGTACTGGAGAGCACCAAGCCGTCGATCAGCACAGCGGAAATACCGACCGCGCCAATTTGCTGAAATGTCAGACGAAAGCCATACAGAATGATCCCCAGCCGCAGCAGTTTTTGCTTGGAAAATTTCACCCCCGGCCCGCAACGCTCACCCATGGCGGGATAAAACGTATTGCCCAGCACCATGCCACCGACGATGGCTAGTGTGAGTGCGGACAAGCCGGTGGATTGCATTGCTGGCAGGCCAGCCAACCAGCTGGCCACCGCAGCGAATAGCAACGTCAGCAACAACCCGGGCGCATGCTGTAACAGCGCCATGCCCCAGTTGGCGTAAAAAAGACTCGCATCGGCCAACGCATGCTGGTTAAGTGCTGGATTAGCTGTTTTGCTAAGGGAATCCACGGTTTGCCACCTGGCTACAGAAAAGACAAACCCATGTTATTCAGTTTGGTTATATATTAATAACCAATAGTTTCATTGAGACTGATCGGAAAAATCGATGATCAAACTGACCTTGCGTGAACTGGAAATTTTCCTGGCTACCGCGCGCGCTGGCGGGGTCACCGTTGCAGCGGAGCAGGTAGGGTTGTCGCAGTCCGCAGCCAGCAGCGCCTTGGGCGAACTGGAACGCCGCCTTGGCGTGCAATTGTTTGATCGGGTCGGCCGCAGGGTAGAGCTTAACGAACACGGACGCTGGTTGTTGCCCCAAGCCGAAGCCTTGCTCGCACAGGCCCGCGTGATTGAAGAACGATTTCGCACCGATGCGCCGGCACGATTGCGTCTATATGCCAGTTCCACCATCGGCAACCGCGTATTGCCAGAATTGGTCGCCCGTTTCTTGCAACAGGCACCGGACAACCGCATTGAGCTGGCCATTGGCAACACTGCCGATGCCGTGCAGGCCGTGGCGGAATATCGTGCAGACCTCGGGCTGATCGAGGGAATCAGCGATGACGGGCGTATCACAGTGGAACCGTGGTTACGCGATGAACTGGTCGTAGTGGCGCCACCGGACCATACCTGGGCCGGTCAATCCGTGTCGCCCACCCAGCTGGCCACGGCGCGCTGGTTATTGCGCGAACCGGGATCAGGCACGCGTGAGGTATTAAGCGGGGCATTATTACCGCTGGCGGGCAGTCTGGAGGTGGCGCTGGAATTAGGCACCAGTGAAGCCATCAAGGGCGCAGTGCGCGCAGGATTGGGCCTGGCTTGTTTGTCACACCGGACTGTTTCAGGCGAATTGGCTCGCGGCGAGCTGATTGCGCTGGCCACGCCAGAGCTGGATTTAACCCGCCATTTTTATCTGATCCGCGCCCGCGATAAAATCCCCACGCAAGGCATGCAGCGCTTTCACGCCTGGTGCATGGCGCTACTTGCCGAGGAATCTCCTGGTACAGCGAGCGCGGCAAAATAGCCGAAAACCGCCAAATACAAGTAGAATCAGCGGGTTTAGAGTCACCACGCCCACCGGGCCGAGAACTACGCAATGCTGACCTTTCAGGAAATACTGCTTACGCTGCAAAGCTATTGGGCCCGCCAGGGCTGCGCGCTATTGCAGCCTTACGATATGGAAATGGGTGCCGGTACTTCGCATACCGCCACGTTCTTGCGCTCCATCGGCCCAGAGCCGTGGAATGCCGCGTACGTGCAACCCTCGCGTCGCCCCAAAGACGGCCGCTATGGCGAGAACCCCAACCGCCTGCAGCACTACTATCAGTTCCAGGTGGTGCTCAAGCCTTCGCCAGACAACATCCAGGACTTGTACCTGGGTTCGCTGCGCGAACTGGGCGTTGACCCGACCATACATGACATCCGTTTTGTAGAAGACGACTGGGAAAACCCGACACTGGGCGCCTGGGGCATGGGCTGGGAAGTCTGGCTGAACGGCATGGAAGTCACCCAGTTCACCTACTTCCAGCAAGTGGGCGGTCTGGATTGCAAGCCGGTGTTGGGCGAAATTACCTATGGCACCGAGCGTCTTGCGATGTACCTGCAAGGTGTAGAAAACGTCTATGACCTGATCTGGACGCGTTATCCCGATGGTCAGGAAGTCACCTATGGCGACATCTATCACCAGAATGAAGTGGAGCAATCCACTTACAACTTTGAATACTCCAACGTCGAATTGTTGTTGAGTCTGTTCAACAGTTTTGAAGGTGAAGCCCGCACCCTGCTGGAAGCCGGTTTGCCGCTGCCAGGCTACGAGATGATCCTGAAAGCCGCGCACACCTTCAACCTGCTGGATGCACGCGGCGCGATTTCGGTGACCGAACGCGCAGCCTACATCGGCCGTATCCGCACGCTGGCGCGCATGGTGGCGCAAGCCTATTACGACTCGCGTGAAGCACTGGGTTTCCCCATGTGCAAAACGCCGGTCTGAGGCCGACGCCGATGAGCGTCGTGCGCCGTCTTGTCTTTGCCATACCTCTGCTGGTCATGCTGGCGGCGTGTGGCAAATTTGACGATGGCACCACTGGTCCGCAACCCGTGCCCACGCACGGAGACTGGCGCTCCTACGGCGAAATGGAAGACTTTGAAGTGCTGGCCGATATCAAATCGATCTCGCACAACGAGCGCGACGCCGATTCGCAATACACCTATGTGTGGATGCTCCAGCACTTCAAACAAACCCAAGTCGATGGCACGTCCAAAGGCGAGTACCGCAAAAAGTACATGCGCCAGGCCATACACTGCCCGAGCGGGCGCATGGCCGGTATTGCCGTTGAATTGCGTACCGAAGACGACGAAATCGTCGCCCGGTATGACGTCCCCGGTTATCAGTGGGAGTTTGAAACTCCCGCTCCCGATACTTATGGTTCGGACTTCGTGCGTCAGGTCTGCCTGATCGAGAAGCACCAGGACCAACAAGCTGAAAAATCGAACGAGTAAATCACGATGTCGCAAACCCTGCTGATCGAACTTTTCACCGAAGAACTGCCGCCTAAGGCACTCCCGCGCCTGGGCGCTTCGTTCGCGCAAACGCTGTTTGACGAACTGAGCAAACTGGGCTTCGTGGACAAAGACGTGGAGTTCCACCCTTTCGCCAGCCCGCGCCGTCTGGCGGTATCGATCCCCAACGTGCTGGCAGTGCAACCGGAACAGCAAATCGAAAAGAAAGGCCCAGCCGTTGCTGCGGGCTTCAAGGATGGTCAGCCTACGCCAGCGCTGGCCGGCTTTGCCCGTTCTTGCGGCGTAACGCCCGAGCAACTGGAAAAAACCCACGACGGCAAGCAGGATATTTTTGTTTTCCGCGCCACCAAGCCGGGCGAGCCATTGTCTGGTGTATTGTCTGCTCTGGTCGAACTGGCACTCAAAAAACTGCCCGCGCCCAAAATGATGCGTTGGGGCAATCGCGATGGTCAGTTTATCCGCCCGATTCACGGCCTGATCGCTCTGCATGGCAACGACGTGATCCCGGCTAAAGCTCTGCATCTGGATGCAGGCCGGGTGACGCGTGGACATCGTT
This sequence comes from Silvimonas sp., assembly GCF_031291215.1. Classification (NCBI taxonomy): domain Bacteria; kingdom Pseudomonadati; phylum Pseudomonadota; class Betaproteobacteria; order Neisseriales; family Chitinibacteraceae; genus Silvimonas; species Silvimonas sp. Next base: position 76,709 of record NZ_JARLJK010000009.1, on the reverse strand, counting down.
TCTTGTCGACAGGCGAAATCAGCCTGAGCAGTGCCGACGGTTACGCCAGAACCCTGTACGAAAGCGGCAAAGTGGTCGCCAGTTTTGCCGCACGCCGCCATTTGATCGAAGATCGTCTGACCAGCGCCGCGCACGCCATTGATGCCACCATCGCCCCGTCCGACGGTTTGCTCGACGAAGTCACCGCGCTGGTTGAATGGCCTGTTGTCTACACCGGCGAATTCAGTGCGGACTTCCTGAAAGTACCGCAGGAATGCCTGATTCTGTCGATGCAGCAACATCAGAAATACTTCCCGCTTCTCGACGCCAACGGCAAGCTGCTGCCGAAATTTCTGGTGGTATCCAACCTCGAAACCGCCGACCCATCCAACATCATCCACGGCAACGAGCGCGTGTTGCGCGCACGGCTGTCTGATGCGCAGTTCTTCTTCCAGCAAGACCAGAAAATCAAGCTGGAAGGCCGCGTGGGCAAGCTGCATCAAGTGGTTTACCACAACAAGATTGGTAGCCAGTTTGAGCGCGTGGAACGCCTGACCAAGCTGGCCGGTGAAATCGCCGCCGCTTTGGGTGCAGACCGCAAACTGGCCGAACGGGCCGCCTACCTGGCCAAGGCCGATCTGGTATCCGATATGGTCGGCGAGTTCCCGGAACTGCAAGGCATCATGGGCATGTACTACGCCCGCATCGACGGCGAAGACGAACAAGTCGCGCGCGCTATCGAAGGCCACTACCACCCTCGTTTTGCCGGCGACACGCTGCCGGAAGGCCCGATTGCTCTGGCCGCCGCTCTGGCCGACAAGCTCGAATCCATCGTCGGAATCTATGGCATTGGTTTGATCCCGACCGGCGACAAAGACCCGTTCGGCCTGCGCCGCGCCGCCTTAGGCGTGCTGCGCATGTTGCTCACCTTGCCTTTGAATCTGAAAGCGTTGCTGGTCAGTACTGCGGCCACCTTCCCGGCGGGCGTGGTTAGCGCCAATGTGCCTGATGGCGTGTTTGATTTCATGCAGGAACGCCTGAAGAACTATCTGGCGGCCGATTACCCGGCGGCCGATATCGAAGCCGTGCTGGCGTTCAAACCGGCCCGCCTTGACGACATCCAGAAACGCCTGGCGGCAGTGGCCGAGTTCAAAGCGCTGCCAGAAGCCGCAGCATTGGCAGCAGCCAACAAGCGTATCCGCAATATCCTGAAAAAAGTGGAAGGCGAGATTCCGGCATTGAATCCGGCCTTGTTTGCCGAGCCCGCAGAAAGCGCTTTGCATGCCGCCGCCCAAACCATTACCGGCCCGGTCAACAATGCACTGGCGACGCAAGACTTTACTGGCGCGCTCAAGCAATTGGCCGCGCTCAAAGCGCCGGTCGATGCGTTCTTTGATGGCGTTATGGTCATGGCAGAAGATGCCGCTGTGCGTGGTAACCGTCTGGCACTGCTGGCAGGTCTGGCTGAGTTGATGAACCGTGTGGCAGAGCTGTCGCTGCTGGCCGAATAAGCTGTGTAATGCGAACCGCGCTCAGCCAATCCAGCTGGCGCGGCCAACCTGAATGGTCATGGCCCATATGCAACTTAAACTGCTGATTCTTGATCGTGACGGGGTCATCAATGAAGACGACCCCAACTACATCAAATCACCCGCTGAGTGGATTCCCATCCCTGGCAGCCTGGAAGCCATTGGCGAGCTGACACGGGCGGGCTGGTCGCTGGTGGTCGCCACCAATCAATCCGGCGTGGCTCGTGGCTATTACAACGTGGAGATGCTTAACCGCATCCACGCCGCCATGTACAAAGCAGTGAACGAGGCCGGTGGGCATATCGACGCAGTATTTTTCTGTCCGCACGCACCTGAAGATCAATGCACCTGTCGCAAGCCACTGCCCGGCATGATCCTGGATATCGTACGGCGCTATAACATCCAGCCTGCCGAATGCATCATGGTGGGCGACAGTCTGCGCGACCTGGAGTGCATTGCCAACGCAGGCGGCAAAGCCATTCTGGTACGCACCGGCAACGGCGCCAAAACCGAAGCCGCAGGCAAAATGCCAGCAGGCACACTGGTGTTCAACGATCTCGCCGCCGTGGCGCGGCATCTGCTCACGAGCAACTGATTAATCCGTTCGCGCACGCGAATCAGCAAGGAAGTACCCAAGTCATGGTGTTGTTGCGCTCTCTCATTTACTGGCTGTTCTTCAGCATCGTTACCCCGCTGTACGCCCTGCTGTGCTTTCTGATTTTGCCGCTGCCGCCCAGAACCCGCGTCAAGATCATCTCGACTTGGTGCGTGACTCTGCTGTGGTTGCTGGAGCGCATTTGCGGCCTGAAATACCAGGTAACCGGCCGCGAGAATATCCCGCCAGGCCCGGCAATGATCATGTGCAAACACCAATCCGCTTGGGAAACCCTGGGCTTGCAATTGGTGTTCCCGCCGATGGTGTTTGTGGTGAAGCGCGAACTGTTCAAGATTCCGTTTTTTGGCTGGGGCTTGCGCGCTGCCGCGCCGATTGCCATTGACCGCTCTGCCCGCGCCGAAGCCCAACGTTTGTTGATGGAACAAGGCCGTGACCGGGTTGCGGCTGGTTTGTGGATCGCCATTTTCCCGGAAGGCACGCGTATTGCGCCGGGCCAGCGAGGCAAGTACAAACAAGGCGGCGCCCGACTCGCTAGTAGCCTGGATATCCCGATCGTTCCCGTGGCGGTCAACGCTGGTGAATTCTGGCCGCGCAACTCGTTCCTCAAATATCCAGGCGTAATCACCATGGCCATTGGCCCGGTTATTGAAACGACCGGACGCACGCCCGACGAACTCATGGCCGCAGCGGAAACCTGGATCGAAACCGAACAAAGCCGCATCGAAGGTGCCGGCCCATGCTTTCCCGGAAATGAGCAAGCAAAAGCTTGAGTTGCAGAACGGCGAGATGCTGGAGTACGAACTGACTCGCAGCGCCCGTCGTCGATCAATCGGCCTCAAAGTAGACCGCTCCGGGCTCACGCTGGTGATCCCCACTCGCGCCACCTTGGCCGACGCCGAGCGGGCCATCCGCGCCAAGCTGGCGTGGATACGCGGGCACCTGAGCAAATTGCAAAACCTGCCGCAGGTTACGCCGAACCCTTTGCAGGCTGGCGCCACCGTCCAGTGGCTAGGCCAGCCCTGCCAGATCATCGCCCCTGCCCCACGCAGCAGACTCTCCGATCAAACTCTGGCACTGGCCAGTAAAACCGGTGAGCCTGCAGCCGTACTGGCTGCATTTGTACGCTTCAGCCAAGCCGCAGCGCGCGTCTATTTTGCCCAGCGCGCCGCCTTCTTTGCGCCATTGATGCGGGTCAGCCCCAAGCGGGTCTTGTTGACCTCCGCCGGGACGCGTTGGGGATCATGTACTGCAGCCGGCGATGTGCGTATCCATTGGCGCCTGATGCAAGCGCCGCCAGCCGTAGTGGACTACGTCATCGTGCATGAGCTGGCGCACTTGCGAGAGATGAACCACTCTCCCCGCTTCTGGGCCGAAGTCGAAAAAATCGTGCCCGACTGGAAAACCCAGCGACAGTGGTTACGGCAGCACGGCAATGCGCTGCATGGTTAGCCTGTAGAGTGAACCTGGTTTACACAAAAAAAGGCCGCTTTATGCGGCCTTTTTAATGGCGAGCGCCTACCGCTCAAGGCAGAAGCCGAATCGATAATGCGGCGGAACCGGATTTACTCCAGCAATCGGCATCAGCGCTATAGCCCGTGGGACTATCCTTGGTTCCCGTCGCGCTGCTACGGATTTCGCCCGTGGTGGGATCACCATCGTCAAACTGCTGATCGAGTGCGCATGCGTAACGAATATCGACCACTTTTTCGTCCAACCCTTGCGCAACCAGCCAGCTAGAACCTGCTGCTGTGCCACCTTTGCCGTCTTCGCCTTTAGCCACCGCCCACAAAACACCACCAGGCATCTTCTGGTCAGCAGCAGCTAACAGTCTGCTGTTCTGGATCAGCATGCTCCAGAATTGCGAGGCTTCTGCTTCACCAAGTATCAAACCATCTTTGGGATTGCTGGCGTCGCCAACGCACTCGGCCGGAGTCTTCGCCGTGCTGCTGCAGCCATCTCCCGGGTATGCCTGATAACGTTCAAAGAAGACCTGCATGGCAGTCTGAATTTTGCTGGAACTGGCGTAAATGCTTTTGACCCGCGCACCATCAATCAGGTCTTTACCCTTAAACGCCATGCCCAACAACAAACCGACAATAACCAGTACGGTTGCCATCTCCACCAAGGTAAAACCGGCCTGGCGCGAGTGGCCTCGATACGTAGAGTACCTCATAAAATCTAACTCCTCATTTTCATTTGTGCGGTTGTAACTACCTGAAAATGCAAGGAGTGCTGGCGTATTTCTGTGGAAACGTTGCTTGTAGTTATTGGTTAGATTGGCGGCGAGCCGAGTTACGGCAATCTGCCCGCACTAATTGCCTCGGCAATCAATTGACTGGGGTTGATCCACTCAGTCAAATCGTCATAGGCGTTGGTGGCGGGCTCATCAACGCGCGGCTTGCTGATAAACATTTTGCTGTCGCTGGCATTTACCAACTCATCTGGATTCCCTTTGCCTTCAAGCGGCCCGGGGCCATGGGCGCCGTGCGACACAATCACCACGGCAACCGCGCTTGCGAGGTAGTCCTGGCTATTGGCGCTGGGGTAGATTTCCAGGTCCCCCAGCGTGAGCAGATGAAATACCATTCCCGGCGCCAGCAGGACTTCTTCAGACTTGTTGGTATTCGGCCCGGCAAATGCCTCGCTAACCCGATAGGTAAACGGCCTGCCCCAAGCGTCCACGTGCCCCAATCCCAGCGTCGCCCATGGCAAGTAACCCTGCAGATAGGCACATCTACCGGTGGTTGCTTCACGCATTTCCAGCCCGGTCGCCTCCGCGCCAACTTGCGCGGCACAGGGCAAGCGGCCATTGCGCACCGCATACCCGAGCAAGGTTTGCTTGATTGCCGCGAGTTGATCTTGCGTGGAACGTACGCGTTGCACCTCTTGTGACAAGCGGATCGCCCCCAGAGCACCGGCCATCAGTAGCCCCAGCACGGCCAATACCACCGCCATTTCAACGAGCGAGAAACCATTGTGGCGCGGTGAAGCCATTGTCTGATCCAGGTTTTAGCCAGCGGTAAATCCGGTCATTGCTGGACAGCGCGGGAACCGCCAGCATTTCTGTTTCGCCAGTCTGCGTTTGCCATCCTTGCTGATTGATCGCGCTATTCAATGCGCCGGTTCGCGGATCGACAAACCCCGTCACAGCCTCCAGATAATTGGCGAGATTGGATTTATCCGTGGAGGTGCTCCGAGCCTGGCCAGACAGCGGCCAGCCGGGGCTGACCATGATCGCGTCAGCGCGCACTGTCCCGCTGGTGGTAACAATTGTCGATGACACACTGCAACCCATTGCCGGTGGCGCAATTGCATCGGCGTTCACGCTGTAATAAAACTGCTGTTCCCAGCGATTGCGATACAGCCATTTGAAGCGCTCGGTCGCGTTGGCGCCCACCTGCTTGCTCACCTCATTAATCAGCCAGATCGATTTGGGCAAGCGCCCACGGCAAACCGCCGGATCTGGCACGCAATCATTGGCGTTGGTTTTTGTAGCAATATCGACGCAGGCCGGGTCATCAAACCTGGCTGGATGTGGCAGTTTTCCGGCTCCTTTGTACAGCCGCCACCATTCCAGCAAGCGTTGATAATCCCGCAATGCACGCAGCGAAACCGCCTGCATCAATTCGCTACGCCGGATCACCGCCACCCGGTCATTGAGGATCAATTTTTGCCTGGCGTCGCGAATATCGCCGCCGACAAACGCGCCTTTGCTCATATCCAGATTGCTGAAACTACCGTCTGTTGTACTGGCACTTTCGAGATAGTTAGATGCGTTGACTTTGTCTGCCGCAGTGCCACGTTTTTGGTTAGGCAGCGCCACACCCGGTGCAAAAATGACGACGACTGCAGGATCAGTCTGGGCAGTTAACGCGCTGTGCGCAGAGGCATCCCACGCCTGAAACCAGGCGGATTTGGGAACGAAATCCGGATTAAGAATGCTTGAGTTACTTTCTTCAAAGCCTTCCACGACAGCCATCCACAAGCGCTCGCCGCTGCCGTCCAGAAAAGGGGCGTGCAACATTGTCCGGTGGGCAATACGCCCCAAGCGCAAAGCGGCTTTCGTGCATGTTCCCGCCGCATCGCCCTGATAACCCGCACGGTCACTAGCGGGGTCTTTGCTGTCCGGGCACGGAAAAGCGCCGGGACGCGCCAGATTGGTGGAACCCGAACCACTCAGCCCACCGTTTTGCACTGACCACGCCAGCAATGCGCTGCGCGCATCCGCCAAGGCCCGGCGGGTTACTTCCTCGCGCCGTTCTACCGGGCTTACTTGTGCCAGAAGACTTTGGATCTGCCAGAGAAACACGCCGCACAGCAACGTCAGCATCAGCAGTGCAGTAACGCCGCGCTGGCATCGCAATGACCGTGGGGCTGAACGCCGGTAGCGGTTCATGGCCCCTCCTGCCATTCATCACCGACCCGCACATGCGCAGGGACAGATATCACAGGTTGTGATGCCGCATCGACCCAATGCCGAATGTGTCCGTCAGCAATTGTTTGCGCACTCAAAACATGAATAACGCTTACGGCGGGCATAGATGCGATGGTCATGGCCGCGCGTTCTTGCTGCGAATAAAACAACCGGCCCCACTCGGCAGCCACGGCTGGCAATGCGATACACAAGAGCAGAATCACGACAGATTTCATGGCTGCAACGCCCCGCCAGGCACGTTCGGGCCAAAACCGATCACTTCGCCGGAGCAATGCATAACAATGCCGGACGGATGGTCTGTGGTAGTGCTTCGAGTAAGGTGACACGTCGGCACATCCAGCCAGCCCGGGAGGGTTTCGAGACGAGACCAGAACCTGGAGAGTGCTTGCTCATGCATGAGCCAGACATCGAACTCCAGCGCCACTGCCACCAAACGCCACGCCCCTTGAACTGGCCCTGCAGGCAGGGGTTTGGCAAATTGTGAATGGATGATTTCGAATTGCCCATCAACCGCCCCTGCCACCCAGTCCTCTATTACTTTGGCATCTGCAGGTTGCAAGGCGCCTCGTTCAGCCAGTTGTTTGAGCCGCGCGCGGTCCTCGGCACTTAACCAGACCGGTTTGGGTTGCTGCTGGCTCTGCTGGCGATATTCAATCCATTCGTCCTGCGCATGTTGCAGCGCAAGCAAACGCCATGTGGCTACTCCAGCCAGAATCAGGGAGGCCAGCACTAGTGCGCTACTCGCCAGATAAGATCGCACTAAATGCCTTTGCATTACCGTGCACCTGCGGGATGTAATGACGCAAAGGCAATCAACCAGTGCCAGTGCCGATTGGACTCAGGCCTGGCATCTGCTACTGCAGGAGCTGTTCTGGACACTGCTGCCGCACCTTGTTCCAGCATGCTTTTTTTGAAAGTGTTAAACGTTGAGGTCTCACTGGAGCCGTCATCGGCAAGCAGCACGAGGCGCAATTGCCGCTTTATCCCCGCAGCAACGACATCAGCCTCGTCAACGGGCTCCCAATCCACCGCGTCAAGCTGCAATTGGGGGAATGCCAGTAACACCGTACTGAGCGACTGCAAAGCCGACTGCATATCCGGAATATCGGCGGGATATTTGCGGAACAGTTGCACAACTGCCTGATCAATATGGGCGTCAGACTCTGCAATCAGCGCTCGGGGCGGCTGGGTTGGCATCAGCAGGCCTTTCATTTCAGCGCGCACCTGTATTGAGTAAGCAAGCAGGAGCCCGCAATAAATACCGCTGAGTACCGCTATTCCCCAACTGGCCACGGCAAACCGTCGCGCTAACTGGTATCGCCGTTGCACCACCAACAAATGTGCAGGGAGTGGCAAAGCATTGCGAACCAAGGCCCTTCGCTGCAAAAGTCTGGACCTGCTATTTTTTGGTTCTGACTCGACCACCAGTTGGTGGGGCGGCATCCCCGGAAACACGGGCAGCGATGCGGCGGGCACTTCCGTCAGTTGTTCCGCAATATTGTGAGAGAGGCGGATCACCAACTGCTGCTCAGTGCCCAGCAACATCCGGCTCTCCAGATGAGCACAGGTATTGGCAATATCCTGCGCCAAGCCGTGTGGTGATTGCTCGTCCGTCTCCTGGCAAAGCCGGGTAAACAACGCCAGCCCATCTCGGGCGAGTACGTGGCGCACGCCACCACCGAGACCAGGAAGCACCCATAACTGTGGCCCCACCGCTTTGTAACGGATAGTGGCTACGAGGTCAGCGTAAAAACATACGCAGTCGATCACGTGCCCAGCGGCGACCAAGCCATCCAGCAGGTCTGCTATCAGTGTCGACTGCGCCATGCCACCGAAGACTGCCATTGTGGGTGTTACGCTTGGCATACTCCGGCCCGAACCTCCTGGACAACCAGGGAATATCTGTCGGGCCCGACTCTGCAGATAAGACGAGTAGTCCCTTTTTTTCAGCACCGGCAACGGTTCGATCAGATAATCCTGCTCAGGCAAATCAAGCACGATTGTTACCGGCTCAGCTTTTAGCGGTAGGCAGGACAGGACTTGAGCCAGCATGTCGGCCTGCAGCGGTATTTGCGCATGCCACTGCCAACGGGCGCCGGCACAGTGACCCGTACGAACAAATGCAGCGCCAACCATCACCACTGTTTTTGTTCTCATCGTAATCGACCCAGGTTATCGAACACCGGGCCCAACACGGCGAGCATGATCCAGCCAAGCAAACCACCCAGAACGACGGTTATGCAGGGTTCGATCAGACTATGGATACGCTGGGCAATCAGCTTTACGTCGCGCTGGTAGTAGTGGGCGACCTGGCGCAGTGCTGCGCCCAAATGGCCGGTTTGCTCGCCGGTTCGCAGCATTGCCATCAGTAAGTCAGGCAGCAAAGAGGTACTCGCAAATGCCTGCCCCAAGCTGGCTCCTTCTTCGATGCGCAAGCGGGCTTGCTGCAGGAGCGCGCGTAACTGGATGCTGGTCACTGCCGATTGGGCAATTCTCAAAGCATCCAGTAGCGGCACTCCGGCGTCGTAAAGCAGTCCCAGGCTCTGGGCGTACTGCCCCAATGCGCTCTTGAGTCTGAGCGTGCCAAGAAGTGGCAAATCGAGTAAAAACCGGTCACAGCCAGCCGCAACTCGGGAGCTCGTTTTGATTGCCCAGATCAGACCCGCAAGGCTCGTCAGCGCAAGTGACAAGATGGCCCAGCCGTAGTGACTAAGTAATCCTGTTGCGAGCAGCAGTGCCCGCGTGGCCAACGGTAATTTCCCACCAGTGTCCGCGACAAAATCCTGTACTTGCGGCATCACGCTGGTTAGCAAAAATAACGTGGCCGCCAGCATCACCGTGGCGGCAAAAACCGGGTAGTAGAAAGCCTTGCCAGTTTGCTCGGCGACTTCATCGCGCCACAGGAAATAGCCATGCAAATCAGCCAGCACTTCCACCAGTTGTCCGCTGGCTTCGCCCGCCCTCACCCCATTAAGCAGCAGTGGCCCGAAACACGTTGCGTGCGTCTCCAGTGCTTGGGAAAACGTTGAGCCCTCGTGAATTTGCTGCAGCACAAGAGGTACTGCATCTGCCAGAACACCCGCAGCCAATGCATTGCGCAATTGAGTCAGGCTATCGAGTAATGGAATTCCGGCCTGCAGCATCTGGCTCAAATGAAAGCAGAAATCAGCCAGATCACGCCAGCGCGCAGTTTTGCGGCGGAACACGCCCAAAGCGTTGCCCTGCCGTTGTGCCTGCAGCAGCGTCAGACCGCTGGCCTGCAACTCTTTTTCCAGCTCGACGTGTGAAGCAACATTGCGTTCACCCCGGCTAGGCCGGCCTTGCTTGTCGATGGCGTGATAGCGGTAGCGCATGGGCAATCACCGCAAAAACTGGGCTGAAAAGTCGGCCACCCGACAGGCTTCAGCCGTGTCCGTCTGGCCGGACAACACCCGGTTAATCAATTGCTCCTGCAAGGGCTGAAAGCCAAGTTGGCGAGCCATATCCAAAGCCTGCATGCGTTTCGCAGGCTGGAGCAGCAATGCGGCCAGTTCCGGCACCACAAACAATTGCTCCATGACTGCAAGACGGCCGCGATACCCACTGTCGCCACATCGTGGGCATCCCACCGCACGATATACCGGGCTCTCAGGCGCGCTTTCCACAATTCTCGCCAAGATAGCGTCTGCTGCTACTGGTTCGCGGCAGGCTACGCATAACTTGCGCACCAGACGCTGGGCTATGACTCCCAGCAAATTTTCGGCCAGCAACGCAGGGCTTACCCCCAGATCCAGCAGGCGCGGAACTGCCCCGAGCGCCGAATTGGCATGCAATGTCGCAAACACCAGATGCCCTGTCATGGCGGCCCGTAAAGCCACGGCGGCAGTCTGAGCATCCCGGATTTCACCGATCAGGATAATGTCCGGGTCCTGACGCAGCAGCGCACGGACACCCTCATCGAAATCCAGACGCGAGCCTTCACCCATTGAACTCTGCCGGACCCCGTCGAGCTTGTATTCGACCGGGTCCTCCAGCGCCATGATATTGACGCGCTCGCTTTTGAGATGAGCCAGAATTGAATACAAGGTGGTGGTTTTGCCAGAGCCGGTCGGGCCAGTCATCAAGATCAGCCCAGCCGGGCGCTGGATCAGTTGCAGCAGTCCTTTCAACGCTTTGGGTGGCAAACCCAACTGGTCTAACGCCAGCAAGCCGCGATTGCGCTCGAGTATGCGCAACACCAGGTTCTCACCCGTTACCGTCGGCATGCAGGCGGCGCGAATATCCAGTTGGCGATGGCCGCAATCCACGCTGAAGCGCCCATCTTGCGCTGCCCTATTTTCCGCAATATCCATCCCGGCCAGCCCCTTGAGCCGGACCAGCATCATGCCCCAGAACCTCTCATGCACCACACGCACCGCGCGCATGACGCCATCGACCCGATACCGGACGCGCACAAACGCAAGTTCTGGCTCAAAGTGGATATCAGATGCGCTTTGTCTGGCCGCATCCTCAATAAATGCCTGTACGAGCGAGCCCACCCGCCCATGACCGGTTTGGGCCTGGTCTGCAAGCGCGTCAATTTGGTCGAGTAAAGCCTCAATGCCCAACTCACGTGGATAACAAGCATCCAGGCGCAAGGCCAGGCGAGATTCGCTAATCAGCCTTGCCTCGACCCGGCGCGCCTGTGGCACCAGCCAGCGCAACCGATCCAGCAGCATCGGTTGGTTTGGGTCAACCAGACCAATCAATAACGCCGCCTCAATGGGCTCCCAAGCGATTGGATAAAAACCGTACTGCCGGGCCACCGCTTCTGGCACAAGACCAATGGCAATATCGTCCGCAACAAAATGTTCAGGTGCTGGCATCGCGTTAACGTGTTGCTCAGCCAACGCCGTATCCAGTTGCTGTTCAGACAAGAATCCGAGCAGCAAGAGTTGCTGTCCAATCAGCAAACCGGTGCGCCGCTGTTCCGCCAGCGCGATTTGCATCTGATCCGCAGCCACCCATTGGCGCTCCAGCAAATAACGGCCGAATTGCCCCACTTGCATGCGATGTGTGGTCATTGCTTGTCTGCCCTGGCGCCGAGGGTGGAGGCACTTGCCCGCAGCGCGTTGTGGCGCTGTAACCAAGCGGTATATCTCGCTTGGTGCTGGGCGGAGGTTTCTGTCGCAGATATCGATATTTGCGGGGCTGCTGGTGCTGTCGGCCAACGCAGGCCGGACACTATGGCGAGCAGAAGAAAGATCGCGGCAACGACCAGACGTGGCGGCATCATGGCGTTACTTCCGGAGCTTGCACGCTGCCGTTGGCAAATGCTGAAAGGTCGTTACCGGCCGCAGCAGAAAAGAAGGTATCACCAGGAGGCTGGATGCCGGTTTGTGCCAAGGTGGAATTCGGAGTCGAACCATCAATCACCCGTGGGCGCAGGAAAATCACCAGTTCGATCCGTCTGGTCTGGTCGTCGCGATAGCTGAACAAGTCACCCAGGCCAGCAACACGGGACAACCCGGGCAATCCGGTGCGCGCATTGGTACTGGCATCCTGGATCAGTCCGCCCAACATGGCCAACTGGCCTGACGGCACATGCAGCGTGGAGTCGAACTCACGCACCTGTAATACCGGCACCTGGCTAACCACCGGCTTTTGCATGTCTCGCGACATCAGCGCCACGGCTGGGTCTTCAACCCAGGAGCGGATATTGGTGATGGTCGGCCGCACATTCAGCGCGATTTCACCCGTGGCCGATACCTGTGTGAGTACCTGCAGTACCAGCCCCACCGGCACTGTGTGCAGTTTGCTGGCGTAGTGGCGGCGCGTGATATCGCCATTGCTGTTCTGGTCTTCAGTTAGATCCAGCGTGAAATAAACCTGTTCATCCACCACCTTCATCACGGCGGGCTGATTATTGATCGCAACGATTTTGGGGCTGGATAAAACCCGGGTGCGGCCAAATTGTTCGAGTAGTTTTACGGTGAGATTGAAACCACTCAACAGTGGATTGCCTTTGCTGATCAGGGCCAGCGGCACGTCACCCAAGTTGTTGCCTGTGGTTTGCTGCGAAACCTGCCAGCCTTTATCGGAAGCCGCGAGCCAGCCCCAGTCGATACCCGCCTGGTAGTGATCCGATAAAGCCACTTCCACAATCGTGGCTTCTATCAGCACCTGGCGTTGGGCATTGGCACCCAGAGAGTTGATAAAGCTGGCGACCTGCAACTGTTCTGTCGCAGTGGCATAAACGCCGATAACCCCGGTTTCGGGGTGCACCAGCACCAGTCTGCCAGGTTTGTGCGATTCGGTCGTGGCCGGTACGGCGATGTGCTCACCAGTTTTGCTCTCTGCCCGCGCCCGGCCTGCCTCGGCTAGATTTTTTTCGATACGCGACAGTTTTTCGGCCACGTCGATCGCCGAGGTCGTTTTGCCTGCAGTCGAAGTGCCAGCCAGAAGCGGCAACCCGGTTGGCGAAGAGACCTGGACCGCTGCAGCCACTGGCCGCTCAGTCACTTGCAGCATGGCTTTTAGATGGGCCTCCAGACGCTCCCAGAACATATTGTCGGCGGTGGATTCGATCTCGGTGGTGGAGCTATTGATTGCACTGCCTGTTCGTTCATTGCTGACGCTACCCCCAGTCCCTGAAACCGAGTTGGCCAGGCTGACCGAGGAACGCACTTTGCGCGACAGGTTGAAATAGTCGATATGGTAGTTCGCCCAATAAGGTTCATCGGGCATGACAGTTAACACCCCACTTTCCAACGTCCAGCGCAGCGGTACCTGCCTGGCCACCCGCTCAAGAATCTGCGGCAAGGTCTGATTCAATGCATTCAGGGTGACTTCGCCGCCAATTGCGGGATGCACGTCGAGGTTTACCTTGGCGTCACGCGCCAGGGTAAACAACAACGATGCCACCGGCAGCTTATAGGCCACGACGGAAAACAATTTGGGACGGTTCGGGGTGGGGATGGCGGGAGGAACAGACGTGGGGACAGCTGCGTCTGCATGAACTGGCAGGGGTGTATCCGACAAATGGCCCATTGGAAGTGGGCTTGGACGACCGGTCGTGCCGCAGCCGACCAGTACGCAACAAATCAGCAACATCCCGAACAATGTGAATCTTACCGTTTTGCCCATTTTGTATCGGCCCGACACAGCATCAGGCCAGCGACCCATGACGAAGAATGAGCGCTAAAAACTACACTTCGGCAAAAATTGAAATTTTGATGTTAGTCATTGGCAATTATTACGATAATTGCCTTTCTCAATTCTTTCTGACAGAACAACATTTGGTTGCATGTATTTTCATGACATATTCATAGGGCTGGCGGCAACGCCGCTTTATCCCTAAAATGGACGTCCTTTGTACTCACCAGTCTAACCGGGTTCGCATGACCTCCCCGCTTGTCCAGATCGATCGGGTTCGCTTCGGCTATTCAGAGCGAGACATCCTCAGTGATGTATCGCTTACAGTCGCGCGCGGCCAAGTGGTTGCCATTATGGGCGGTTCGGGCTCAGGTAAAACCACGCTCCTGCGACTGATCGGCGGCCAGATCAAGGCGCAAGGCGGCTCAGTCAAGGTTGATGGTGACGAAGTAGGTTCATTGGGTGAAAGCGCCCTGTATGGCATGCGGCGCAAGCTCGGCATGCTGTTCCAGTTTGGCGCGCTGTTTACCGATTTGTCGGTCTACGACAACGTGGCCTTCCCCTTGCGCGAACGCACTTCTTTACCCGAGTCGGTTATTCGCGATCTGGTTTTGATGAAGCTGCAAGCGGTCGGATTGCGTGGCGCCATTGATCTGATGCCATTCGAGCTTTCCGGCGGCATGGCACGCCGCGTGGCCTTGGCCCGCGCCACGGCGCTGGACCCGCTGATCATGATGTACGACGAGCCATTCACCGGGCTTGATCCGATTTCTCTATCGACAATCGGGCAACTGGTACGTGAACTCAACGATGCTTTGGGTGCGGCGTCGATCATCGTGACACACGATGTTTCTGAATCGCTGGATATCGTCGACTACGTTTATTTCTTGTCGGGCGGCAGCGTTGTGGGCCACGGCACACCAGACCAGATCCGTGCCTCGGAAGTGCCGTTTATCAAGCAGTTCATCAACGGCGAACGTGACGGCCCGGTGCCATTCCACAAGCCGGCCCCGCCTTATGCACTGGATCTGGGACTGGAGAACAACCGTGGATAATGTTCTCGTACGCTTTTTTTCGAGTATTGGTCGGCCATTTACCAATACCTTTATCAAGGTCGGGTTTGCCGCGCGTTTTTTTGTGGCGATACTGCGGCACTCGCCGACATCGTTACTGCGCTTACGCCTGACCATCCGCGAGATCTGGTTCGCTGGCGTGTTGTCGGTACTGATTATTGTGGTGTCTGGCTTGTTTGTCGGCATGGTGCTGGCGCTGCAGGGCTATGACACGCTCAGTCGTTTTGGTGCTTCATCCGCCTTGGGCATCATGGTGGCGCTGTCGTTGGTGCGCGAACTGGGACCAGTGGTCGGTGCACTACTCTTCGCCAGCCGTGCGGGTTCTGCCATCACCGCCGAAATTGGCTTGATGAAGGCCACCGAACAGTTGTCGGCCATGGAAATGATGGCGGTCAACCCGATCGCCCGTGTCGTCGCGCCCAAATTCTGGGGCGGTGTGATTTCGATGCCTTTGCTCACGGCCATGTTCAGCGCCATGGGCATTATTGGTGGTTATCTCATTGGCGTGCATTTGTTGGGGCTTGATTCCGGCATCTTCTGGTCGCAAATGCAAAGCTCGGTAGATATGCGATTTGATGTCATGAACGGCATCATCAAAAGCGTGGTGTTCGGGATTGCCGTTTCGCTGATCGCGGTATTCGAAGGTTACGACGCAGCACCTACCGCCGAAGGCGTCTCGGGGGCCACAACGCGTACTGTCGTAACTTCTGCACTGGTTATTCTTGGTCTGGACGTGATCCTGACCGCATTCATGTTCCGGGGAATCTGATGAAACGAGGCATGATCGACTTTTGGGTCGGACTGTTTATCGCCGCTGGTGTAGTTGCCATTTTGTTCTTGTCGCTGCGCGTGAGCAGCCAGAGCGGCCTGCCGGCGCGCTCAACTTATACGGTGACGGCCAACTTCGACAATATTGGCGGGTTGAAAGTGCGGGCACCGGTGAAAAGTGCCGGCGTAGTCGTGGGCCGCGTCACCAATATCGAACTGGATACGTCCCGTTACGTCGCCAAAGTCACCATGGCGCTGGATAACCACTATCATTTCAGCCGGGATTCATCGGCCGAGATTCTGACCTCCGGTTTGCTGGGCGAACAATACATCGGCATTACGCCGGGGGCTGACGACAAGATGCTCGCCGCGGGCAGCACCTTCAAACTGACATCGTCGGCCATCGTGCTTGAACAACTTATCAGTCGTTTCCTGTTTTCCAAGGCGGAAGACGGTAGCGACAAATCTTCAGCGGGAAATCAATAAATGACTGTGTTTAAAAACTGGCTGGCTGCGATCTGTGTGGCAGCGTTGCTTCCTGGTGCTGCATTTGCAGCGCCTGCCGCCACTGATTCACCTGAACAGATCGTGCGTAGTGTCAGCAAGGACGTGCTGGACATCCTCAAGAAAAACGACAAAGACACCAGTACCATCCGCAGTCAGGTTGAAACCCGTCTGGTGCCACTGGCCGACTTCAACCGCATGACCGCGCTGGCCGTGGGCCGCTACTGGAAAAGCGCCACGCCTGACCAGCAACAAGCGCTGACCAAAGAATTCCGCACCATGCTGGTTCGCACCTATCTGTCGGCGTTGACTATCTACAAGAACGCGCAGGTTGACGTGAAGGGTTCACGCCCGGGCGACACACCAGACGAGCAAACTGTACAGACCGAAGTCAACCTGCCAGGCCAGAAGCCAATTGGCCTGGATTTCAACTTCGAGAAAACCGACGCAGGCTGGAAGGTGTTTGATATCTCGGTTGAAGGGATCAGCTTCATCAACAGCCACCGCAACCAGTTTGGCACCGTTATCCGCAAAGACGGTATTGATGGCCTGATCAAGCAGCTCGCGGCCAGCAATGCGGGCTCCACTGCAAAAACCGGTAGCGCTGCCAAATGAGCGTTCATGCCATTACCGGCAAGTTAACGATGGACACCGCCGGCGCGCAGCTGGCGGCATTCTCGTGGCCAGTAGCGGCAAATGAACTGACGCTGGACTTGAGCCAGGTGCAGGAAGTCGATTCGTCGGCCGTTTCAGTGCTGTTGCATTGGCAACGCCAGGCAAAAACCCAACAAGCCAACTTCCTGATTACCGGCGTGCCTCCGGCGCTACGTGAGCTGGTGCGGCTGTATGGTGTAGAAGACCTGCTGCCCACCGGGGCCTGAACGGATCGGTAAACCCCGCCCCACGCGGGGTTTTTGCTTTTGTGACCGCTGTAAATTCACTTTTCAATTCAGGCTGATAGCTTGCCCGAAACCGCTTACAATACGGGTCTGTCCCGAATCAAAAAAATGCCAATCCTGACCATGCGACGACTTGTCCCCATTGCCGCGCTGTTGCTGACGGCCTGTGCCAGCCCCAAAAACAATTACGATCCGCTTGAACCGGTCAATCGTGGCGTTTTCTTTGTGAACAACGTGGTCGATCAAGCCGTGGTCAAACCGATGGCAACGGTCTACGCCAATTACGCCCCTGGCCCGGTCAAGCAAGGCACCAGCAACTTCTTTGGCAATATCGACGACTTGTTCTCCAGCTTTGGCTCATTGCTGGAAGGGCATTTCAAAGAAGCAGGCACCAGTATCAGCCGCGTCGCCGTCAACACTACCATTGGCATGTTTGGCATTTTTGACTGGGCCACAGACATGAAATTGCCAAAGCCGGATCAGGATTTAGGTCTGGCATTGGGACATTGGGGAATCGGCAGCGGCCCTTATCTGATGCTGCCGCTGCTGGGACCAACCACCTTGCGTGATTCGGTTGATCCGGTTGTGCGCACTTTCTATGGCCCGGGCAGTTATCTGAACACCACCGGCGAAGAAATCCTCTGGGCGTCTGTTGATGGCATCAATATGCGGGCTCAGGTTCTGCCGCTGGATGCACTGATCGAATCCCAACCTGACCCGTACGCCTATATCCGTGACGCCTATCTGCAGCGCCGCTGGTACAAGGTTTACGATGGTCAGCCGCCACACGCCTTGCAGTTGGGTCCAACTGACGATGACGACGCGGCTGATGACGCAGCACCGGCACCTGGCGCCGCCAGTGCGCCTGCCGCTGCTGACAAGCCCGTTGCCCCAGTAGATGCTTCTGCAGTTGCCTCGGCCACGCCAGCCGCAGCAGTAATCGAAGCGCCCGCAGCCACTGCTGCGTCGGCAGAAGCAAAGGCCAGTCAGTGAGCGCTATCCAGTTCAACCAGGTCGTCAAACGTTATGGCGACTTCCAGGCGCTCAACGATGTCAGCTTTAGCGTAGAAGAAGGCGATTTCTTTGCACTGCTGGGTCCAAATGGCGCAGGTAAAACCACGCTGATATCCATCCTGGGCGGTCTGGCCCGCGCCACCAGCGGCCAGATTTCGATCATGGGCCGCGACGTGGTCACCGATTACCGTAATGCCCGTCGCGCCGTCGGCATCGTGCCGCAAGAATTGGTGTTTGATCCGTTCTTCAGCGTGCGCGAAACGCTGCGTTTTCAGTCGGGGTATTTCGGCCTCAAACAAAACGACGCCTGGATCGATGAGATCCTCGAAAACCTTGGCCTGACCAATAAAGCCAATGCCAATATGCGCTCCCTGTCTGGCGGTATGAAACGCCGGGTGATGGTGGCTCAGGCGCTGGTGCATCGGCCCCCGGTCATTGTGCTGGATGAGCCCACGGCCGGGGTGGATGTGGAACTGCGCCAGACACTGTGGGAGTTCGTGCGCCGCTTGAACAATCAGGGCCACACCATTGTGCTGACCACGCACTATCTGGAAGAGGCTGAAGAATTATGCAATCGCATCGCCATGCTCAAGCAAGGCAAGCTGATTGCGCTGGAAGACAAACAAAAGCTGCTCAATCGCGGCAAAGCCCGCACGCTGCGCATCAAATTGTCTGAAGGCAATTTGCCATTAAGCCTGGCCGATCAGGTCATCGCCGAGAAAGACGGTCTGTATGATTTGCGCCTTGCTGACGTGGCCGGACTGGAACAGATTCTGGGCGAACTCCGCCAGCATGGCGCAATCGTGCGCGATATCGAGATCGCCAAACCCGATCTGGAAGACATCTTTGTCGAAATGATGCAAGGCCGTACTGCGCAAGGCTAAGCCCGCACAGACGCCCGACGGAACCCACATACATGCAAGGTTTTTCCACCCTTTTCTACAAAGAACTGCTGCGCTTCTGGAAGGTCAGTTTTCAGACCGTACTCGCGCCGATTCTGACAGCGCTGTTGTATTTGCTGATCTTTGCCCATGTGCTCGACTCACATGTAGAACCTTATCCAGGCGTGCGCTATACCGCGTTTCTGATTCCGGGTCTGGCGATGATGTCGATGCTGCAGAACGCGTTTTCCAACACCAGTTCCAGTCTCATTCAGTCCAAGATCACCGGAAATCTGATCTTTATTTTGCTGCCGCCGCTGTCGCACTTTGAATTCTTTGCCGCTTACGTGCTGGCAGCTGTCTTGCGCGGCGTGATTGTAGGCGCGGGCGTATTGCTGGTAACGCTGTTTTTTGCCATTCCGCCAATCCAGCACCCCTTGTGGATTCTGGTGTTTGCGCTACTGGGTACCTCGATCATGGCCATTCTGGGTTTGATCGCGGGGATATGGGCCGACAAATTTGACCAGTTGGCGGCTTTCCAGAACTTTTTGATCATGCCGCTGACTTTCCTGTCTGGCGTGTTTTACTCGATTCACAGCCTGCCACCGTTCTGGCAAGGCGTTTCCAACTGGAACCCTGTGTTCTATGTGATCGATGGCTTTCGCTTCGGATTTTTCGGGGTTGCCGATGTTTCGCCATGGCTCAGTTTGACCGTTGGCGGCGCTACATTGCTGGTACTCGCCACATTGGCCTGGCAACTGATAAAATCCGGTTATAAATTAAGGCACTAGACTAGAAAGCAACGATTCTGATGACTCCCGAACAAGTTCAAACCCTGCTGGTTACCCGCCTGGACGCCACCGCGACCGAGGTGACTGGTGACGGCCACCATTTTTACGCCCGCCTGGCTTCGCCCCGTTTTGAAGGGCTGGGCCTGCTGGCACGACATCGCCTGGTCAAAGAGGCACTCAAAGACGTGATCGATTCTGGCGAACTGCATGCGCTGTCGCTGGAAAAAACGCTCACGCCCGCAGAATGGGCCAACCGGTGAGCGATCCTGATCGCTTCAATCTCGATGGCATCGCCGCTGACAAAGCCCGCATCGAAGAAGCCAACCGGACCCAGCGCACAACGCGCGACCGCAGCACCCAGAAGCTGATCGCACTGACCAATCTGCCCTGGCTGATCGCCATCGCGGCCTGGTTGCTGTGGAAATACCTCTGAGCACAGTCCAGATAACTCATACCGAAGCAGCCGCTAACGGCTGCTCACGCTAACCGCATTCCCGCAGGAGCGGGCAAAGATCATGGAAAAACTGAAAATCATCGGCGGCCATCCGCTGGCAGGCGAAATCACCATTTCTGGCGCCAAGAACGCAGCATTGCCGATTCTTTGTGCGGGCCTGCTCACCGCCGATACACTGCGCCTGACCAACGTGCCGCAATTGCGCGACGTCAAAACCACCCAGAAGTTGTTGCAAGGCATGGGCGTGCGCGTGATGACCGATAACGTTCACGAATACGAACTGACTGCCAATGCCATCACCAACCTGTGCGCGCCGTATGACCTGGTGAAAACCATGCGCGCATCGATCCTGGTGCTCGGCCCAACGCTGGCCCGTTTTGGTGAAGCGCAAGTGTCCCTGCCCGGTGGTTGCGCCATTGGTGCCCGCCCGGTGGACCAGCACATCAAGGGCCTGCAAGCGATGGGTGCCGAGATCGTTATCGAACACGGTTATGTCAAAGCGTCTGGCAAGCTCAAAGGTGCTCGCATCGTCACCGACATGGTGACCGTGACCGGCACTGAAAACCTGCTGATGGCAGCAACATTGGCCGAAGGCATCACCACCATCGAGAATGCCGCACGCGAACCGGAAGTGGTTGATCTGGCCGAATGCCTGATCGCCATGGGCGCTAAAATCAGCGGCCACGGTACGGATACCATCACCATTGAAGGCGTGAAATCCTTGCATGGCGCCACCCACGCCGTAGTGCCAGACCGCATTGAAACCGGCACATTCCTGTGTGCCGCCGCCGCCGCGCAAGGCCGCGTGGTATTGCGCAATACCCGTGCCAACATCCTGGAAGCGGTCTTGGACAAACTGCGTGAAGCCGGTGCGTATATCGAAGCGGGCGACAACTGGATTGCGCTGGACATGAAACAGCGCCCGAAAGCCGTGAACGTGCGCACGCTGCCCTACCCGGCGTTCCCAACCGACATGCAAGCGCAGTTCATGATGCTCAACGCCATCGCCGATGGCACCAGCGTCATGACCGAAACCATCTTTGAAAACCGCTTCATGCACGCGCCGGAACTGACGCGGATGGGAGCCAACATCAGCACCGAGGGCAACACCGCCATCGTTCGCGGCGTAGAAAAACTGTCTGGCGCCACCGTCATGGCCACTGATCTGCGCGCTTCGGCGTCGCTGGTCATTGCCGGTCTGATCGCCCAAGGTGAAACGATCGTCGATCGCATTTACCATCTGGATCGCGGCTACGAGCATATCGAAGCCAAGCTGGGCGGGATCGGCGCACAAATCGAGCGGATTGCCTGATGCTGACACTCAACCCGAAACCGGCCAGCGACGACAGCGACGGCAAACTCAAACCGCCCACCGGCGTCGAGAAAACCATCGCCATGCTCACGCATTTGTCCGGCATTTTCTGGATTCCGTACCTGCCGATGCCGGTGTTGGCGTTGATCATTCCGTTTCTGGTGCTGCAATTTGCCCGCGTGCATTCCGAGTATGTGGAACAACACGCGGTGCAGGTCGCCAACTTCCAGTTATTGATGGGTTGTTTTTACGCGCTCGCCATGATCTTGTCGTACGCGTTGCATAATGTATTTCCGATCTGGTGGGTGGCCATCGGCTCCGCCATGTTTTGTCTGTGGGAAGGCGCCAAAGCCATCAATGGCTGGCCGTCACGTTACCCACTGAACCTGAAACTCTTCAAATAAGAGCGGCAAATAAAACCCTGCTGGCTGCGTTGTACTCACTTGCCGTACCATTTTGTACTGTCTGCGTTTCGCACGCCTTGCCATCACCGCTTCGCTGGGTTTTATCCGCCACTCTATAAACAGAGCAAGACAACATATGATTACGATCGCGCTGTCCAAAGGCCGCATTTTTGAAGAAACCGTCCCGCTGCTGGCTGCCGCTGGCATCGTGCCAAGCGAGGCACCAGAAAGCTCGCGCAAGCTGATCATTGGCACCAATCACGAAGATGTGCGCCTGATCATCGTGCGTGCCACCGACGTCCCCACCTACGTGCAATATGGCGCGGCCGATCTGGGCGTGGCGGGTAAAGACGTGCTGCTGGAACACGGCGGCGCGGGCTTGTATCTGCCGCTGGATCTGGAAATCGCCAAATGCAAGCTGATGGTCGCCGTGCAGAACGGCTTTGATTATGAAGGCGCGGTGAAACAAGGGGCACGCTTGCGCATTGCCACTAAATACACCGAATGTGCACGCGAGCACTTTGCCTCCAAGGGCGTGCACGTTGACCTGATCAAGCTGTACGGCTCGATGGAACTGGCGCCGCTTGTGGGTTTGGCCGATGCGATTGTCGATCTGGTTTCTACGGGTGGCACGCTGAAGGCCAACAACCTGGTGGCGGTGGAAGATATCCGCGATATCAGTTCACGGCTGATCGTGAACCAGGCCGCACTCAAGCTCAAACAAGATCGCCTGCAGCCGATTATTGATACGTTCGCCGCCACGGTTGCAGCGCGTAACCCCGCCTGAAGCCGCAGTTGCAATAAAGACCAGCGCCCTCACTCCTCATGGATGAGGGCGTTTTCATGTGCGGTCTGACCGGATAAAACCGATCCAGCCATTTCAAACGATTCCCGCCCCTAACCCCTGCCTGTCCAGATTGTGAACAAGTGGTTTCGCAACGTCGGGGATGCAGCCGGTATAATCACTCTCCTTTGCATAAAACCGGATGTTTGCCATGATCCGCCGTCTCGATTCACGCGCCCCCCAATTCCAGAGCGAGCTGGCTGCACTGCTCGCCTTTGAATCTTCCCAAGACCCGGAAGTCGATACCCGTGTCGCCGCGATTCTGGACGACGTCAAACATCGGGGCGATGCCGCAGTTATCGAATACACCCAGCGTTTTGATGGCCTGAGTGTCGATGCCATGCCGCAACTGGAGTTGTCGCAAGACGAACTCAAAGCCGCATTCGAGCGTCTGCCGCAACAGCAGAAAGACGCCCTGCAAGCCGCTGCCGCACGTGTACGCAAGTATCACGAGCATCAAAAAATGTCGTCGTGGCAGTACACCGACGAAGACGGCACGCTGTTGGGTCAGCAAGTTACACCGCTGGATCGCGTTGGCATTTACGTGCCAGGCGGCAAAGCGTCGTATCCGTCGTCCGTGTTGATGAACGCGATTCCCGCGCACGTCGCGGGCGTGAGCGAAATCATCATGGTCGTCCCGACACCGCGTGGTGAACGTAACGATCTGGTGCTGGCCGCGGCTTATATCGCCGGGGTTTCCCGTGCCTTCACCATCGGCGGTGCGCAAGCGGTTGGCGCACTGGCCTATGGCACCCAAACCATCCCGCAAGTCGACAAGATTACCGGCCCCGGCAATGCCTACGTTGCCGCCGCCAAACGCCGCGTATTTGGTATTGTCGGTATCGACATGGTAGCCGGGCCGTCAGAAATTCTGGTGGTGTGCGATGGCACGACCGATCCAGACTGGATAGCCATGGATTTGTTCAGCCAGGCCGAACATGACGAGATCGCCCAAGCCATTTTGCTGTGTCCGGACGCTGACTTTATCGAGAAAGTGGCTGCCAGCATTGAACGCCAACTGCCCGAAATGCCGCGTGCCGATATTATCCGCGCGTCGCTCAGTGGTCGCGGTGCGCTGATCCAGGTGAAAGATCTGGATGAAGCGTGCGACATCGCCAACTGGATTGCCCCGGAGCATCTGGAGTTGTCGGTAGATAATCCGCAAAACTGGCTGCCCAAGCTCAAGCACGCTGGCGCGATCTTCCTTGGCAAGTTCACCTCGGAAAGCCTGGGCGATTACTGTGCCGGGCCAAATCACGTATTGCCGACCGCCCGTACCGCACGGTTTGCCAGCCCGCTGGGCGTGTATGACTTCCAGAAACGCTCCAGCTTGATTCAGGTTTCCGCCGAAGGCGCGCAAAGTCTGGGTCGCATCGCCAGCACACTGGCGCATGGCGAAGGCTTGCAAGCGCACGCACGTGCAGCCGAGTATCGCTTGAACGATCAATAATCAGTAAGAGTTAATCTCAAGAGCCCGGCCGGGCGTCCAGCCGGGTTAGCACTGCACTGATAACACCGGCCCGAGGGTGATCTGCAATGCCAGCAAAAAGTGAATATCTGGAATGGCTCGTCGAGCAGTTGGCGCCATTGGGCCACATCCGCGTCAAATCCATGTTCGGCGGCTACGGGCTGTATTGTGATGAGGTCTTTTTTGCTCTCATCGCTGACGACGTGTTTTACGTAAAAGTGGACGACACCAGTCGCCCGCGTTTTGAGGCCGAGCAGTTGCAACCGTTTATGTACCGGATGAAAGACGGTTGCCAGCAAACCATGTCGTACTACCCGCTGCCGGAAAACACCTTGGAAGACCCAGAGGCGATTCGCGATTGGTCGCGAGAAGGCATTGGTGCGGGTTTGAGGGCTGCGACCAGTAAAAACAAGAAAAAGAAATGACCGGGAAAATCTCTACCCAAAACGCCACGCATTACAACTGGGGTGATGGCGAAGATGGTTGGCATCTGGTGCGTAATCCTGCACTGTCGATCATTCAGGAACGGATCGGCCCGGGCGGTTCGGAGCAGCGCCACTATCACCAGCACTCAAGCCAGTTTTTCTATGTTTTGAGTGGCCAATTGCAGATCGAAATCGCAGGCAGCACCGTTTTACTCGGTCAGCACGAAGGGGTTGAAGTCCCCGCTGGCGTCCCGCATCAAGTACAGAACCCATCGCAAATCGACGCGCATTTTCTGGTTACGTCGCTACCGCCGAGCCACGGCGACCGGGTTGCAGCCTGATTTGGTGCCATTTATTGCCATTTACGGCGTTTTAACGCGTTCAATGCCCGCTTTTGCTTCACGCGCATGACCAACTCGTGGACAATTACGCCAATTGCGCCCACAAGGGCTATTGCTGATTACGAGAACACAATGCGTCAAGTTCAGGTTACCCGCGACACTCTTGAAACCCAGATCACCGTCTCCATCAATCTGGATGGGACAGGCAAATCCAAATTCGACACCGGCGTGCCGTTTCTGGAACACATGATGGACCAGATCGCCCGTCACGGTTTGATCGATCTGGATATCGTGGCCAAGGGTGATTTGCACATCGACGCCCACCATACCGTGGAAGATGTCGGCATTACGCTGGGCCAGGCTTTTGCCAAAGCGGTGGGTGACAAGAAAGGCATTCGCCGTTACGGCCACGCTTATGTGCCGCTGGACGAAGCCTTGTCGCGCGTGGTGATTGATCTTTCTGGTCGGCCCTGTCTGGAATACGGCGTGGAATACACCCGTGCCATGATTGGCGGTTTCGACGTTGATCTGTTTGGCGAATTTTTCCGCGGTTTTGTAAACCACGCGGCAATCAGTCTGCATATCGACAACCTGAAGGGCAAAAACGCCCACCATCAGGCCGAGACCATCTTCAAGGCATTCGGCCGTGCATTGCGCATGGCAATCGAATACGATGAACGCATGGCTGGCATTACGCCATCCACCAAAGGCACCCTGGTCGGTTAACCGACTTTTCTAGCGTTGAATATCTGAAATGCGCATTGCAATCGTTGACTACGGAATGGGCAATCTGCATTCCGTCACCAAAGCCCTTGAACACGTTGCCGGTGATGACGCCAGCATCGTGCTGACTGACGATCCTATCGAGGTCGCAGCCGCTGACAAAGTGGTTTTCCCCGGGCAAGGCGCCATGCCGGACTGCATGAGCCATTTGCAGGAAAGCGGTCTGAAACAAGCGGTGCTGGACGCTGCCACCCAAAAACCGTTCCTCGGCATCTGCGTGGGCGCCCAATTGCTGTTTGATTACAGCGAAGAAGGCCAGACGCCGGGCTTGGGCGTATTTGCCGGTGAAGTAATGCGCTTTCCCAAAGACCTGATGCATGACGAGCACGGCCAAAAGCTGAAAGTGCCACACATGGGCTGGAACGAGATGTTCATCACGCGTGAGCACCCGTTGTGGCAAGGCATTCCGGATGGTGACCGCTTTTACTTTGTCCACAGCTATCACTTCAAGCCTTCTGACGACATCACAGTGATTGAATCGGCTTACCCTTACCGGTTTGCCGCCGCCGTTGCGCGCGACAATATTTTCGCAATTCAATGCCATCCGGAGAAAAGTCACAATGCCGGGCTGCAATTGCTGCGAAATTTTGTACACTGGGATGGTCGCCCTTAAACGGGTGACTCCTCTAACAACCTGACTTCATTGAAGTTTCTGCATCATGCTGATTATTCCCGCGATTGATTTGAAAGACGGCCACTGCGTACGTTTGCGCCAGGGCCTCATGGAAGACGCAACCGTGTTTTCTGAAAAACCCGCTGCCATGGCTCGCCACTGGCTGGATGCTGGCGGTCGCCGCTTGCATCTGGTGGATTTGAACGGTGCATTTGCCGGCAAGCCCAAGAATCTGGACGCCATCAAAGCCATTCTGGCCGAAGTCGATGGCGAGATTCCGGTGCAACTGGGTGGCGGTATTCGTGATCTGAACACCATCGAGCAGTATCTCGATGCCGGTATCGATTACGTCATCATTGGCACCGCTGCGGTCAAGATTCCAGGTTTCTTGCACGAAGCATGCGATGCCTTCCCTGGCCACATCATCGTCGGACTGGACGCCAAAGATGGCCGCGTTGCCACCGACGGCTGGTCCAAGATTACCGAGCACGATGTGGTTGATCTGGCCCGCCGCTTCCAGGATTACGGCGTGGAAAGCGTGATCTACACCGATATCGGCCGCGACGGCATGCTCTCTGGCGTCAACATTGAAGCCACCGTCAAGCTGGCGCAGGCGCTGACCATTCCGGTGATCGCATCTGGCGGTCTGACCGATCTGGATGACGTACGCAAGCTGGTCGAAGTCGAAAGCGAAGGCATTGAAGGCGTGATTACCGGTCGTGCCATTTACGAAGGCACCATCGACTTCAAAGCCGCGCAAGACCTCGCCGACGAAGCGGTTGCTGCCTGACCTTTACCCTGCAGCCCTCGCAAAGAAAAATGCCGGTGCAACACGCCGGCACTTTTTTTCCCGGGCCCGGAAGCTGACATGCCACTAGCCAAACGCATTATCCCTTGCCTTGATGTCACCGCTGGCCGCGTGGTCAAGGGTGTGAACTTTGTTGAGCTGCGCGATGCGGGTGATCCAGTTGAAATCGCCAAGCGTTACGACGAACAAGGTGCCGACGAGCTCACCTTTCTGGATATCACAGCGTCTTCGGATGATCGCGATCTGATTCTGCACGTCATTGAAGCCGTCGCCTCGCAAGTGTTTATCCCGCTCACGGTAGGCGGTGGCGTGCGCAAGGTAGAAGACGTCCGGCGTTTGCTGAACGCGGGTGCCGACAAAATCAGTATCAACACCTCCGCCATCACCAACCCGCAACTGGTCGCGGATGCCGCCGCCAAATTTGGCAGCCAGGCGATTGTGGTGGCGATTGATGCCAAGGCTGTGTCAGGCACGAATGATCGCTGGGAAGTCTTCACCCACGGTGGTCGCAACGCTACCGGCCTGGACGCGGTGGAGTGGGCAATCAAGATGCAGCAACTGGGCGCTGGCGAAATCCTGCTGACCAGCATGGATCGCGATGGCACCAAGATCGGTTTCAACCTGCCGCTGACCCGTGCGGTGTCCGACGCTGTGGATATTCCGGTGATTGCTTCTGGCGGCGTGGGCAATTTACAGCATATGGTCGAGGGCGTGACCCTGGGCCATGCCGATGCCGTGCTGGCCGCGTCGATCTTTCACTTTGGTGAATACACCGTGCGCCAGACCAAAGAAGCCATGCGCGATGCCGGGATCGAGGTGCGTTTATGAGCTGGCTGGATGAAATCAAATTTGATGATGCCGGGCTGGTGCCGGTCATCGCCCAGGACGAGCACACTGGCCGCGTGTTGATGTTTGCTTTTGCCAATCGAGATGCCGTTGCCCTGTCTGCCGAAAAAGGCACCGCGCATTACTGGACCCGCTCACGCCAGAAGTTGTGGCACAAAGGGGAAGAATCCGGCAATTTCCAGCACATCAAGGAAATCCGGCTCGATTGCGATGGCGATGTCTTGATCTACATCATCCAGCAAGATGGCGGAATTGCCTGCCACACCGGACGCGAAAGCTGTTTTTTCCGTAAACTCGTCGGCGCTGAATGGGAAGTGGTAGACGCGGTGCTGAAAGACCCGGCAAGCATTTACGGCAAGCATTCGCACTAAAGGTCGTCGGCATGAACCGTTGAATGGTCGCCCCGGAGCCCGTCGCAAGACGGGCTTTTCAAATTGCCCGGGTTGATTCGTACATCTTAAAACATGCTGCCTGCAACCCCGCCGTCCTTTCGTAATCAAACCACCCTATAATTGACCCTTTGTACCTGGAGCGAAGTATGGTTTCCGCCGAGATTCTGGAACGCCTGTCTGAGACACTCGCCGCGCGGCGTAACGCAGACCCGTCCACTTCCTATGTCGCCAAGCTGTTTCATAAAGGCCAGGAAGCTATCTTGAAAAAGGTGGGAGAAGAAGCGGTCGAAACCATCATGGCCGCCAAAGATGGCGACAAGCTGCACCTGGTACGTGAAGTTGCAGATTTGTGGTTCCACACCATGGTATTGCTGGCCCACGAAGGCTTGAGCGCAGAAGATGTGCTCGCCGAACTGGCCCGCCGCGAAGGCATTTCGGGTATCGAGGAAAAAGCCTCACGCCCGGCGCACGATTAAGTACACGTAAGTACGCAACGGACTGCCCCAAAATATCGTTGTACTGATACCGGCACCGGCCGGATTAACCGGCTACTCGCGTAGGCGTGGTTAGACGTCTGGTGTACATGGAGAATAACAATGACTGATTGCCTGTTCTGCAAGCTGGCCAGCGGTGAAATCCCCAGCAAGCAAATTTATGAAGATGATGAAGTCGTGGCTTTTCACGACATCCATCCGGTCGCGCCAGTGCATTTTCTGATTGTGCCCAAAGTCCACATTGATTCACTGGCACATGCCCTGCCGCGTCACCAGGCATTGCTGGGCAAGATGTTGCTGCTGGCACCGCAACTTGCCGACGAACATGGTTTGGCGGATGGCTTTCGCACCGTGATCAATACCGGTCACGCGGGTGGGCAGACTTTCTTCCATCTGCACGTGCACGTCTTTGGCGGTAACGCCATGACCCCGAATCTGGCTGAAATCAAAACGCAGTAAGTCGATCTTTCTGTTGTTACCTTAATGAACGTGCGGCTTTGCGCCGCCTGGAGCAAACAAATGGGTTCTTTAAGCATCTGGCACTGGCTGATTGTGCTGGTCGTGGTTGTACTGATTTTTGGTACCAAGAAACTGAGTAATGTTGGCAAGGATCTGGGTTCTGCCGTGCGTGGGTTCAAGGAAGGCATCAACGGTGAAGGCGAAGCAGCCAAGCCAGCCGATACCAAGCCTGAAACTGGCCGCGTCATTGACACTGCCGAACGCGACAAACGCTAAACCGCCCTGCTGACGGAAATTACTCGTGTTCGACATCAGTCTGGGTGAGATGGCCGTGATCGGTGCGGTGGCCTTGGTTGTCATTGGCCCGGAGCGGTTGCCAAAAGTAGCGCGCACACTGGGCTTGCTGGTGGGGCGCGCGCAGCGCTTTGCGTCCAGCGTTAAAGCCGATCTGGATCGCGAGATCGCACAAAGCGAACTGGCAAAGATTGAGGCCGAGATGCGCGCTGAAGGCACCGCCTTACGCAACACAATCCATCAGCCACTGGCTGACGCCAAAGCCGCGTTGCTCAGCGCGACACCCGAAGTCGCCACGCCCACCATTGCTACACCAGCGATGATGGAGCCCGCACATGTTGCCACGCCCGAAGATATGGCACTGGAGCCGCAAATTGAACAACCTGTGGTGGCAGCAACGCCTTCCGTTGCCAGCGCCGCGCCGCACGCCGAACCCGCCGCAGAACTTGTCCCCGAGCATGACGAGCGTCAGCTTGATCTCTTTTACACTCCGCCCGCCGAGCAACCGCCGGCGCGTGATCGTCGCTGAGTCATGACCCAGGATAACTTTCAGCCGCTGCTGGTCCACCTGATCGAGTTGCGCACGCGCATTGTGCGCAGCGCGCTGGTGTTCTTTGTCGGCTTTGCCATCTGCTTTTACTTCTCGCAGCAGCTGTATGACTTTCTGGTGGCGCCACTGACGGCCGTGCTGCCGGGGCAGAAACTGGTTTCCATCGGCATTGCCTCACCGTTCTTGCTGCAGGTAAAAATCGTGGCCATGACGGCGGTGGTGATCACCATGCCTCACAGCCTGTACCAGCTGTGGGCCTTTGTCGCACCCGGCCTCTATGCCCACGAAAAACGCATGATCGGACCGCTGGTGGTGTCGTCCACGCTGCTGTTTGTCTGCGGGATGGCGTTCGCTTATTTCTTTGTGTTTAAAACCGTGTTTGGCTTCGTCGCCACGCACATTCCGTCATCCATGACCTGGCTGCCGGATTCCGACCAGTACTTGAGCTTTGTACTGGGTTTGTTTATTTCTTTTGGCATCACCTTCGAAGTGCCGGTAGCCATCGTGCTGCTGGTTCGCATCGGCGTGGTTACCGTAGAAAAACTGGTGAGCTGGCGCCCGTATGTGATTGTGGGTGCGTTTATCGTCGCTGCGGTCGTCACTCCGCCCGACCCGCTTTCGCAATGTCTGCTCGCCGTCCCACTCTGGCTGTTGTATGAAGCCGGTTGCATCGTCGCCCGCTGGACCGGGCGCGGCGCTCCTCCCAACACCGACCCACAAGAACAATGAAAACTCCCGCTTCACTTCGCATTTATCAGGCACTGTTATTTCTGCTGGCCGCTGTGCCATGTGGCATTCCATTCCGTTATCCGCCCAATCCGGTGTTCCCGTCAGAACTGGCCGCTTTTGGTTTCTGCGCCCTGCTGATCATGGCTGCGGCGGCACTGCCTAATACCTTGCGCCGCAGTGCCCCGCCGTGGATGAGCTGGCCGTGGCTGGCTCTGGCCGCGGTGTTGCTGATCCAGATTGTGGCCCTGCCGGTTATTTACTGGTCTGAGCGCACCATTCCACTCAGTTATCTGATTACGGCTGGTCTGGCCGTATGGAGCCTGTCGCTGGCCCGTGACGAACATGGCATTGAGCCATTGGCCGTTGCGCTGGCGTGGGGCTTGCTGGTGGGTGCGCTGTTCAATACCGGCATTTCAGTGCCGCAGATTGTGCAGTTGCTGGAGCATGGCCCGCGCCTGATTTTTGGCAACATTGGCCAGAAAAACATGTACGGCCATTATCTGGCTTGGGGTCTGGCTGCGGCGGCATGGCTGACGGCGCATCGCCGTTTGCAAAGCTGGGCCTTCTGGATTCTGGCGGCGTGGCTGGCCTTGTCGATGGCATGGTGTGGTTCGCGCTCCATCTTCCTGTACGCCGGTGCCTGGCTGGTATTCGGTGGCGTGCTGTTCTTCACCACGCATGGCAAAAACCGCCGCTTTGCCGGCTTCCTGTTCGGGGCGGCAGTATTGATTCTGGCCATGCAGTTCGTGGCGCCACTGATCAACGAAGTCATGCAAGCCTCCTTGCACGCCAAGAATGAAGTCCCGACCGGGCTGGACCGGCTGGACTCCAATGGCGCCCGTCGTCTGGTGGAATGGCACAAGGCCTGGATGGTATTCCTGGAGCATCCGGTGCTGGGCGTAGGCTGGGGCGGCTATGGCGCGGAAAGCGTGCGCTTGCAGGTAATTCCGGCCTTTGCCAAGGTCGTTGAACCGGTGTTGTTTACCCATTGCCACAACTCGCTACTGAACCTGATGGCAGAAACCGGCGTAATCGGCACCGTCGTCGTCGTCGTGCCGCTCTTGCTCGCCTTTGCTGCACTGTGGGGTCGACGACACGATACGGTGGCGGTGTTTGGTGCGTCGCTGGTGATCGTGTCCATCCTGCACAGCCTGGTGGAATACCCGCTGTGGTATTTCCACTTCTTCGGCCCGTTTGCGCTGATGCTGTACCTGATGTTCGACAACGCGCCCAAAGGCGGCCTGTCGATGGTGCAGTCCCGCATGGGTGGCATGTTGACCGGCCTCGCCGCACTGGCTCTGGGTATTGCCGGTACCGCGTTTTATATCCAGCTTTATCCGATCATGGATAGCTCCAGCAAGCCCAAAGAGAATGAACGCCGCATCCATATCCTGGAGCAAATGCGCCATAACCCGCTGCTGGATTACTTTGCCGAATTTGGTCTGTCGAACTTCATCGTGGCCAACCGGGACGACATCGCCTGGAAGCTTGGCGTTGTTGCCCAACTGGATCGCATCCATCCATATCCGGGCCAGTTGTCGGATGAGGCCATCATGCGCGCACTGTTAGGCGATCAAGCCAAGGCGCACGAACGCATTCGCCAGGCAATTTATTCGTTCCCGGATAGCCTGGGTTATTACCGCCACGAAATCGAACGCTTCCCGCATGAACCTGCGGTGCAAGCGTTGCTGGTGGATGTGGCCGCAGGGGAAAAAATGTATGGCAAACAGCCATACGATCCAAACGATGATAGCGACGACGATTGATTCCATCATCGCAGCGCAATTAGAAAAGCCGGCTCCCCAGCCGGCTTTTTTCATGTCCGTGCGAGAAACAGAAGCCCTCACGGCTAGCCGTCCATCAGTACCGCCAAGCGCAGCGCATCCATCCGGACGAAACCGACGTAGATGATAACAAGGGCCACAACAGCCCTCCTTTTTGACCAGCAAGGAGAATCATCATGAAGCGTCTCATCGTGTCTCTTGTGGTTTTGGCATTTACCGGTTTGACTGCAGGCAGCGTATTGGCTGACGGCGTGGGAGCCGGCGGAACCCAAGGCGGTGCAAATGGCGTGATGCGTCACCCTATGCCCAAACCGGCGCCTGACAGCACCAACTAACAAGAACCACTCAAGGCCGCAGCATCCGCTCACAACAGGCCCGCGAAAAAAAAGGCTACCGCCCGGGTAGCCTTTTTTATTTCCAAGAACACACAGCCGCACGCTAACTCTGCCGCTTCGCTGCCTTCTTTCCAGGCGGGCTTTGCTTCAGAAATGCGCCGCGCACTTCGAAATGGACTTGTTCGATCACTTTGCGATTGTCACGCAGCTCCAGCACATGCCGCCCCGGCAGCGGGAACCACGCCAGCGCGCTGCCTTTACCCAGCAGTTTGCCGTTGAGCCACCACTGCGGTTGGCCGACGCCATCGGCCCGAAATACCACTCGCTGGTTAGCCGGTGGAATATCCGGGTCCAGCGCGTAAACCGAGCCATCAACCGGATTGCTGATGCCTTGCGGTTTGGCGCGCTGATCTGCATCGGCGGAGTACACGATGTCGCGGGCAGTGCCCGGCAGAAAATACTCGCGGCGAGTGGCTTCAACTGTGTTTTCAAACCGAACCTGCCGCATCTCGACACCAACAGGCGCAGTGGGCGGACGCGATGGCGTATTGGCATGCAGGCGGCCCATCACTTCCAGCCACACCGGCGCGGCACCGTGCATGCCGGAGACATCCCACATCGGCGCGCCACTAGCATTGCCAACCCACACCGCCACCGCATAGCGCTGCGAGTAACCCACCGCCCAGTTATCACGCATATCCTTGCTGGTGCCGGTTTTGACAGCGGTCCAGAACCGCGTAGCCAGCGCGCTTTCCAAGCCAAAAGTGCGGGCGCGGGCGGTGCGGTCGGACAGGACATCGCCAATGATGAAGCTGCTTTTTTCATCCAGTAAACGCACCGCTTGTGGCTTGGGATCTGCGCTCAGCCAACGGGTCGGGTTCTGCAGACCACCATCGGCCAAGGTGCGATAGGCATTGGCCAGATCCAGCAGCCGCACATCAGCCGCACCCAGCGCCAGGCTGTATCCATAATAATCGCCGGATTCATTCAAGCTGGTCAGCCCGAGCGCGTACAAACGCTCACGCAAGCGGTTGGGCGTAACCATCTCGATGGTGCGCACAGCAGGCGTGTTGAGCGAAGAGGCCAGCGCGGTACGGGCGGACACTGGGCCTTTGAAATCCTTGTCGTAGTTCTGGGGCGCATATAATCCGCTGGCGGTTTGCAGGTCCAGCGGGCTGTCGTCCAGTAGCGATGCGGCAGTGAGCCAATGTCCTTCCAGGGCGATCTGGTAGAGAAATGGCTTGAGCGTAGAGCCGGCCTGGCGCAGCGAGGTCACACCATCGACCGCGCCCGCTTTGGATAAATCGCCGCTGGAACCTACCCACGCCAGGATATCGCCACTGCGATTATCCAGCACCACCAGCGCGCCATCCTCCACGTTGCGCTGGCGTAGTTCAGTCAGCTGCCGCCGCAAAGTTTCGGTGGCAAAGCGCTGCAGATTGGCATCCAGCGTGGTCCGGATCGGTACACCAGGCGGTAGTTTTGAGCGTGCCAGCAGCTTGCGGGCAAAGTGCGGGGCCAGTTGTTCATCTTGCTGATAGCCATTGCCATGGCGCGCCAAGGCGATCTGCGTTTCTACCGCGATCTGGTCACAACCCTCTTTGCGGCCCATGTCGTGCAAGATGCCGCAAGCGCGTTGGGCTACTTTGGGAGGAGCCGCATTGGGCGCACGGATCAAGGCCACCGCAATGGCCGATTCATGCGCATCCAGACCGGATGGCGACTTCTCAAACAGCGAGGCCGAGAGTGCGTCCAGCCCGACAATCTCACCGCGAAAACTCACCAGGTTGAGATAAGCCTCCAGCACCTCGGCCTTGGTCCAGCTGTGTTCCAGCCATTGTGCCGAAATTCCCTGCTGTACCTTTTGGGTGAGTGAGCGCCCTTGTGTTCCGCGCTTGAGATCGTCATCCAGCAAACCCACCAATTGCATGGTCAAGGTGGAGGCGCCGCGCGTGCGCCTGTTCCACAAATTGCCCCAACTGGCTGCCGCCACGGCGGACCAATCGACCCCGCTGTGCTGATAGAAGTTGCGGTCTTCCGACAACACCAGCGCCTGGCGCATGGCCGGCGAGATTTCCGGCAGGGTCACCCAGTCGAGCTTGCGCACGGCCTGATCGACGCGGACCCGCTGCAATGGCTGGCCGGTGCGATCCAGCAAAATCACATCTGACGAGCGCCAGCCGGATTTCACTGACTGGAAATCCGGCAGCGCCAAAGCAGGGGCGGCGACCAGCGCCAGCACAAGCGCCAGCCGCGCAGCCCATCGATCAGCGTGCATCGTTCACCTTGAACACCGCATTGGGAGCAGCACCAAAGACATCGGGCGCATACAGGGCCTCAACCCGCGACGGCGGCAATTTGAAGGTGCCGGTGTTATTCAGCCGCATGGTGTATTCCACCGTAAAGCTGCCGCGCGGGATGTACTCGTAATAAGCCCGATATCCGGCAAAGCGGCGTTCCACATAGGCTGGCCATGCATCGCCAGATTGCTGCTCGCCCTGCGTGGCAATTTGCGAATCACGCCCCAGTCCATTGCCCAGAATGCTGGCGCCAGTCGGCACCGGGTCATCGACCACTACCCAGGTCATATCGGCTTGGGCAGTAATCTCCAGCTTCACCCGCACCACATCGCCGCGCGAATACTGACCGGCAACTTTGGTCTCAACCGGCGTGACGGTTTTCTTGATGCGATAACCGGCGGTTTGCGGTGCGGTGAGCGGCAATGCCGCTGAAACCTGCACTGTTGCCCACGGGGAGCCGGTGCCCTGTTGCGTCAGCCCCAGCGTGCCCTGGCCGTTGGCGGGCCACGGCAAATCCACCTTGGGCGGCAAGGCGGACTGCCACGTCACCGATTGCTTGCTGTTACCCAGCGCCAGATTGACCTGCCCAGTGACCGGCTGGCTTTCAAATTGCGCGCTGAAATGCCGCACCGCCAGCGAGCCCCAGGCATTGGCATTGGTCGTCCACCACGCGCCGCGCTCCTGGCGACCAAGCAAGCCGGTCAGCAAGCGTGGCATGTCGTCTTTGAAGGTCGGCATCTGGCTGGCCACCAGCACCAGGCGGGCAGAGTTCACATCTGCGTTGCCCATCAGCCACCACCAGTAATCGTCACGCTCGGTGGAGAACACCATGCGCGTGCCCTGATAGGTGAGTCGTCCGCGCAATAGCTGCTCGGCCTGCGCCAGTTTGGCGGCGCGATCCGGTGCGGTCGGCATGTGCTGCAACAGCGACATCCAGTCGATCACCATGCCGGTCGACCAGCTATTGAGCTGCACGGTGAGCGTATCCAGTTGCCGTGGCAGTGCCCGACCATAGCGAGACAATGCTTCCAGCGCGGCCAGACGGCGAGCATCGCCCGAGTCACGCGGCATCCACAGATCACGCTTGAGCTTGCCCTCAACAAAATTGGTCAAGGCCGTGAGCATGCGTTCGCGCGAGTCATCGGGAATCTTCCAGCCTGCGTCGTTGGAAACCGCCAGCAAATATGCAGTAAGCGTATCGCTGCCCATGGAGCGACTGCCCTCCTGCACCGGGAAATACTGCGCCAGACCATCGGCATCCAGATAGCTGGGCAGGTCAGCCATGATGGCATCCCAGCGGGTTTTGTCGTTCAAGCCAATGGCAATGGACGAGCGTTGTTCCAGGCACGAATATGGATAGCGCAAGAACCAGTCGCGCACGGCGGGCATATCGCCGCCCAGTTTAGCCTGCAATTGCACCGACACCCCGCCACGCCCCGGCTCGGCCCCTTGTGGCAAACCGACCGGGATCGATACTTCACCGGTAATCTGGCGCAAGGTGGCTTGTTGTACGGTCACTGGTGTAGCTGGCTCAATATCCTGTTTGAAGGCC
Organism: Silvimonas sp.; assembly: GCF_031291215.1. NCBI lineage: Bacteria > Pseudomonadati > Pseudomonadota > Betaproteobacteria > Neisseriales > Chitinibacteraceae > Silvimonas > Silvimonas sp. The sequence continues at coordinate 39,920 of NZ_JARLJK010000009.1, read as the reverse complement.
AGCTTGTCTTGTGCCTTCTCGCCCCCTTGCTCTTTGGCCGAGAGCGTCCATTGCAGGCTGGAGATACCTGCTGGCACCGTCACCGGCCATTTCACCTCACGCGCTTCGCCGGCGGGAATCTGCACGGTTTGCGCATTCAACGGTGGCAAGCCTGCAGCTTGCGCCTCGACCAGCATGGTCATGACGCGGCTTGAGCCGTTGCGGATATTGATACCGGCGTCGACCTGATCGCCCGAGCGCGCCAGTGGCGGAATGCCGGAGGTGATCTGCACATCCTGCGTCACGGTAATGCTGGCCGAACCAGTGCCAAAGTACGCATCACCACTGTCCGCCACAGCTACCAGCTTGAAGCGGGTCAGCGCGTCGTTCAGCGGTACGGTCACGGTGGCGCTACCGGTTTTATCCAGCACCACGTGGGGCTGCCATGTCAGCAACGTATCCAGCAGTTCACGCGTTGGTGCGAAACCGCCACCGCCGCCGGGTGCAAGCGCTTTACGACCGAAGTGGCGTTTACCCACCACTTGCAGTTGCGCGGTAGAGGTCTCTACGCCGTAGCTGCGTCGTTGCAACATGGCGGTGAGCAAATCCCAGCTAGTGTTCGGCTGCAGTTCCAGCAAGGCTTCATCCACCGCGGCAAACGCTACTTCCGAGCCAGCCGGTGCCGGTTGACCGTTGGGAAGCTTGACCTGAACCTTCACCGTGGCGGTTTTGCGGATCGAATAGGTTTGTTTATCCGGCGTTACCGTCACCGCCAGTTTGTGGCCTGCGGTGCCGACGGTGAGTTCAGCCATGCCATATTTGAAGGCAGGCCGGGACAAATCGACCATTGCCGTCGGTGCTTGATAGTCACGTCCTTCGTTGCGGAAGGCATCCCACCAATCCAGCGGCGTACGCCAGCCCCAGGTAAAGAACGAATACCACGGCACTTCGCGCACCCGGCCACGAACTGCCAGCACCGATACATACACATTCGGCGCCCATTGCGGTTCTATTTTCAGATCAATCGACGGGTCTTTACCGCTCAGCTCCACCACGCGGGTTTCGATAACGCCTTCGCGTTCAATCGCCAGCCACGCTGTGGCTTTGCGGAACGGCATACGGACTTGCAAGCGGGCGGTATCGCCGGGTTGATAGCTGGTTTTTTCTGGCAAAACGTCGATGCGGTCATTGTTGTCGACGTCAAACCACATCTCACCTTCGCGCGTAACCCAGATGCGTTGCGAGGCACTGGCCGGATGGCTGGCGCCATCATCGGTCTGGGCAATCAACTCAATACTGCCTTCGTTTTTGAGCGAGATGTCGCAGAACACCAGGCCACGCGAGTCCGTTTTGCCATCGCAAACGTTGCCCAGATCTTTAGTGTTTTCCTGGTGATCGTAGGCATAAAAGCCGCCCACCAACCGTTTGCGACTGGAAAGATACTCATGTTCCACGGCTTTGACGGTCACATTACGCCCGACCACCGGTTTGCCATTGGTATCGAGCACCACCGCTTTGAGCCCGGCACTCTTGCCCACCGAAACCCAGTCGTCCACATTCAGGCCGATGCGCACTGCGCTCGGCCACAGCGCGACCGTGCGCGAGAGCGTTTGTACCTCGCCATTCGGATCGGCGTAGGTGGCTTCCATCACCATGTCGTAAGGACGGTCGAGCTTGGGTAGATCTTTCACGGCGGTCTTGGCATTGCCGTTGGCATCTAGCGTAAGCGCGGATTTATCCAGCACCACTTTGCCATCGAGCGATTTCTGCTGCTCCCCACGCGCGGTTTCCGGCGCGGAGAAGCTGAAGTTGTCATAACCCTCGACCCGGTCATAACGGTCGCGCAGCATGGCACTGACCTGAATCGGCAAGCCCTTGGCCGGGCCACCAGTACCATAAGACAACGACACATTCAGCGGCACGCTAGTCGGGGCGACCGTGGTTTTGGCATCGGCCGAGAGCTGACCACTCATCACCGGCAGCCGGAACTCTTCCACCCGGAAGGTGCCGGTGTAGAGCGTGATGCCATCGCGATCAATACTGGCCGCACCTTTGTCAGCCGCGCCGCGATTGGGTTTGCGGGTCAGCGAGACAGAATACATGCCCAGCTTGGCGGTTTTGGGAATGGCAAAGGTCGATTCGGCATAGCGCCCCTGGCGCCACGTCAGCGGATATTTGAATTCCTGACCGCTGCCATCGTGAGTGATCACCAACTGGTCTGGCAACTGGCTGGCGCGGGGCAAGGCCAGGCCTTTGCTGTTTTCCACGCGCATGAAGTGCTTCATCGATACCGTTTCGCCAGCGCGGAACAATGGGCGATCAAACACGGTGGTGGCGCGCACAGAAGGCTGCGGGCTCATGTCGGTCGGCACCGGGAAGCGCCAGGATTCAATGCCCTGATTCCAGCCAGAACGCACAAACGACACGTCGTCGCGCCCTTGGGCATCCTTCTTGCGTGCGGTCACAAACAGACCATCAAGCGAACCGGGCGGGCAGTTGCCGTATTCCTCCAGCGCATGATCAATACTGGCTACGCCTTTGCTGTCGGTTTTGCCTTGCCACAGCAAAGTGCGGCGACAGTCATAGATGCTGACTTGCGCGTCGGCCACCGGCTGGGCCCGATCTAGCGTGGTCACCCACACCGCAGCGTTTTCGCGCCCCCGCTTCAGATGTACTCCCAAGTTGGTGATCAACATAGCGGTGCGCACGTACATCGGCGCTTCCAGCCCCAGCAACGATTTACCCAACAGGCGCGATTGCAGTTCTACCACATGCAAGCCCGGTTCTTTGGCCGGAATGCCGACCACCGAGAATGGCCATTTACCGTTTTTATCTGGCGAAGTCGGGACGGGCATGCTTTGGACGCCCTTCTGCCCTGCCAACAAGCTCAGGCGCCGTGTTTCAACATCTTTGCCCTTGATGTGCGCGTAGGACTCGTGCCAATTCTGCACTTTGGCCAGCCAGGTCATCATGGACTGGTCATCAGTGACGGTCAGGCTATCCACCCCAACCTGAATCTGTTTCACATTGAGGTCGGCTTCAACGTCCCGCAAGGTTACGGCAATGGCCGGATCGGCGTTCAGTTCCACAATGCCGAACGGCGCAGCGGCGAACTTGGCCAGAGGCGGTGCCAGTGCAGTACTGAAAGCCAGCGGGAAGGCCGCTTGGTTGGTCAATTCACGACCGTTCTCATCAACAAAACCATCCGGCAATTTGATTTTGAAGGCGGCGCTGGGCGCGAACGGCGGCTTGAAAGTGGCTTCATAAACGGTGCCGCCGCTGTCGCGGCCGAAATCCGGTTTGCGTTCGCCATCGGGCGTTTGCAGCACAATTTGCTCGGCCAGCTTGCGCTGTACCTGTGCCGAGAACCGTAGCGTGACCGGGCGCAGCGGAATACACGCCGCCTTGGCACTTTCGCGCTCACACGTAAATGATGCGGTAAACGCTTCGCGCACGGTGAAATCCAGCGTTTGTTTTTCTTTGCTACCCGGGCGTTCCAGCACCAGTTTTACTTTCTTGCCTGCGGGCAGACGCTGGCCGCAATCGATAGCATCAATATTGGCCGCCTGTTTTTGCCAATCCAGATGCTTGATCAGGGTGGCTTTGTCGGCAGCGCTGATACGCTGGGCTGGCAGGCGCTCGGGTGAGCCTTCTACCTGGCAAAACAGAGGAATTGGACCGGTGATCTTGCCGTTGTAACGCAAGACAAAAGTCTGGTCTTCGTCGATCTCGCTGCCGCTATCCGGTGCGCTTTCCACTACCGCCAACGGCCCGGTGGTGAAACGGAACTGCCGCGTGCCGGTTATCTCTTCGCCCGCCAATGTCTTGAGCGTGGGCTTAACATTGAAACGGCAGGCAGTCTGGCCCGGCAAGCCTTGCGGAAAATCCATCACCCAAGTTTGGTCATCAATCCAGTGCGCGTCACCCTTTTGCGCGCAATCGACATCAAATGGTGCAGCCGCGCCGACGCTGCCCAAACGGATCATCGGGGCGGAAAAAGTCGCGCGCACCTGCTGTACTTCGCGGACTTCATTTTGCGGGGAGAAGGAAGAAACCGTGGCCGCGTGAGCTTGCACCCCGGCGATGGCAAGTAAAAACAGGGCAGAGCGACAATATGTCAGCATGATTTTTATCGGCGGGAAGCGGTTGATCGATTTTTATACTTTCCCGATTTTGGCAGAAACTTACGATTTGTTGCATTTAACTTGGCAAGTTTGAGAAAATTCACGGTCGATATGGTCGCATCCCAACCCAACCGGGTGCACATTTCCTTATTGCTACAGGAGCATTCCCATGCAAGTTCAGACCTACCTCACGTTCAACGGCAACTGCGAAGAAGTACTGGCGTTTTACAGCCAGTCATTGGGTAGCAAGACCACATATGTGGTGCGCTACAAGGAGGCTCCGGCGGATCAAGCCACTGACCCGGCGTGGGCTGAAAAGATTCTGCATTCGAACTTTTCGATAGGCGATACACAGCTTATGGCCATGGACTGTACGCCCGAGCGCGCCACGGCCCAGAAGAATGGCTTCACGCTCTCGCTGAATGTCAATACGGTGGAAGAAGGTGAGCGCTATTTCAACGCGCTGGCTGATGGCGGCCAGATAACCATGCCATTTGGCCCCACGTTCTGGACCAAAGGTTTTGGCATGGTAAAAGACAAGTTCGGCACGCCGTGGATGATCAACTGCACGGATCAATAAGCCGTCGCCAGCAGCCAGGAGGGCTGTGCGTTAGCGGTATACCGCGTAGATGAAAAACTCGCGGTTACCGTCGCCGCCGGCAATCGGGCTGGGCAGGTAATCCAGTACCGTAAAGCCGGCGGCGTGCGCGGCAGAACGAATTTTCTGTTCGACTTCCGGATAGCAGGACTCATCGCGCACGATGCCGCCTTTACCCACTTTTTGCGGCCCGACTTCAAATTGCGGTTTGACCAGAAACAGCAGTCGCGCGCCCGAATTGATAACGCTGGCAATGGCCGGCAAAACCAGCGTCAGCGAGATAAACGAGACATCGCCAACTACCAGGTCAATCGCGGCATCCAGCGCAGAAGCGATCAGTTCGGCGTTCAAATGACGGGCGTTGACGCCTTCAAATTGCTGCACGCGCGGGTCTTGTAGCAAACGCGGATGCAATTGGTCATGCCCCACCTCCACCCCCACCACCCGGCGCGCACCTGCCTGTAACAGGCAATCGGTAAAGCCGCCTGTAGAGATGCCCACGTCCAGCGCCAGCATGCCAGTCACATCCAGTCCGGTATGGGCCAGCGCCCCCGCCAGCTTTAAACCGCCGCGTGACACGAAGCGATCCGCCGCATCAGGAATAACCGTGATGGCGGCATCATCGAACACCTTAAGACTAGCCTTGGTGACCGTTTTGCCTTCCACGGCCACGCGCCCGGCCTCAAGCAAACCCTGTGCAGCGGTGCGTGACGAGGCCAGACCGAGACTGACCAGCAGCAAATCGATCCGCTGCATCAATCGCCCACTTTGTGACATTCGGAAGCAATCATATTGCCGTCGTGTTCCAGAAAACTGTCTGCACCTTTGCTATGCCACAGCCATTCGCCATCGCCCCAAGCCGCGCCAGAGGCCACTGGCGTTTGCGCGAGATCGAGAATGCGATAGGCATAGCGAATCCGCACGTGGGTCATTTCGGCATTCGATTGCACGGTAAAAGCCTGGCCGTTAGCGCATTCGTAGCGACCATTGATTTGCTCTGGCGTGGCCCAAGCCAGCGCGGGCAGCGCCAGCAAGCCGGTGACCAGGGCTTTTTGGGCGAGATGCAACATGGCGTTCTCCTGATCAGCAAAAATGCGGATTAGTCGAAATGCTCGTTCGCGGCAAGATAACGCCACTTGCCGGGCGGCAACTGACCCAAACGCACATTACCAATGCGAATCCGCTTCAACCCGACCACACGCAAACCGACCAGTTCGCACATGCGGCGGATCTGGCGTTTTTTGCCTTCACGCAAAATGAACCGCAACTGGTCTTTGTTTTGCCAGGTCACGCTGGCCGGTTTGAGCGCCGCACCATCCAGCTCCAGACCGTGATTGAGCAACCGCAGGCCCTCTTCCGACAAAGCGCCTGCCACGCGCACCAGGTATTCCTTGTCGACCGGCGAGTCTTCTCCGATCAGGGTTTTGGCAACGCGGCCATCTTGCGTCAGAACCAGCATGCCCACCGAGTCGATATCCAGCCGACCAGCCGGCGCCAGACCGCGCAAATGCTGCGGATGAAAGCGCACGCCGGAGAGATCGCCATCCCAGTGGTTATCCAGCGTCACCAGCACGGAAGCTGGTTTGTAACCACGCTCGGCCTGACCGGAAACAAAGCCGACGGGCTTGTTGATCAGGATGGTGACGCGGTTGGCCTGCGCTTGCTGCGCCGGTTTATCCAGCGTGATTTCCTGGCCTGGCAATACGCGGCTGCCCAGAATGTTGACGACCACGCCATCCACACGAACCCAGCCGCGTTCTATATAGTCATCGGCCTCACGGCGCGAGCAGATGCCCAGTGCGGCCATGCGCTTGGACAGGCGCATCGATTCGTCTGGCGCGGTCGCGCCCTGCTCGGGAACGTCTGGCGTCGATTCATCGGTCATGGTGTTCATCTCCCTGTAACTGGCCGCCTGCAAGCGAACCCGGCAGAATACCAGAATTGTAGGCATCAACTGCGCGCCGCGCCCCAAAACACGGAGAAAACATGGTGTATTACCTGGCAATCAAGCATATCCACATGCTGTGCGTGGCTCTTTCCGGTCTGCTGTTTGTGTTCCGCGGCGGCCTGATGCTGGCCAATTCGCCGCGCCTGCAGTCCACCTGGCTGAAAGTAACACCTCACGTGGTCGATAGCGCGCTGCTCCTCGCTGGCGTTACGCTGGTGATCATCAGCCACCAATATCCGGGGCAGCAACCGTGGCTGACGGCCAAACTGATCGGACTGGTGATTTACATCGTATTGGGGACAATCGCCCTGAAACGTGGCCGCACCAAGCGCACGCGGGTACTCGCTTTGATTGCGGCGCTGGCAGTGTTTGCGTGGATTATCTGCGTGGCCATTACCCGCAATCCGCTGCCGTTTATGTAGTTCGCCAAGGTGGGTTTGGCGAAGCCAATCCACCATGCACCGCCCGCATCAATACGGCGACTTCTCGCCTTCGGGCCGGGTTTTGAAGCGCCGGTGCAGCCAGTAATACTGCGCCGGGATTTCACGCACCCGGTCCTCAATAAACCGGTTCATGCGCGCGGTGTCGGCCAGCAGGTCATCAGACGGAAAATTGTCGGTCCACGCCGGATAATAGCGCGTGACGAAACCGTCTTTTTCCAGCCGCGTAATCATGGGCACCACCACCGCTCGGCCCAGTTGCGACAAGCGTGACAACGCCGGAATCGTCGCCGCCGGAATGCCAAAGAACGGCGCAAAGATAGATTCCTTCGGGCCCATATCCTGGTCAGGCAGGTAGTAGAACGGCAGCGTGTGTTGGCGCAGTGCTTTGACAATGGCGCGGATGCCATCGTTACGCTTGATCAGCAGCGGTTTGCCAAAGCGGCTGCGACCCATCAGCAGCAACTCATCCATCGGGTTCTGGTGCGATGCCGAATACATGCTGGCACCCCAGTGATCAATGGTGTGGCGGATGCCGCCGTAATCCAGCCCGATAAAATGCGGTGCCAGCAGAATGATCGATTGATCCTGCACGGCCAGATAGTGCTCGTAGCCTTCGCGACGGACCAGTTTCTCTACCCGCTTTTTCGAGCCAAACCACAGCACGCCGTAACTGAGCAGGCAGGTCGACAACAAGCGAAAGTGCTCACGGATGACTTTGCTACGCTGGCCGTCAGTCCATTCCGGGAAACACAGACGCAGATTGGTCATGCCGATGCGCCGCCGTCTTCCGGCAACCAGATAAAGCAAGCTGCCCAACGCCGCACCCAGCCAGCGCAGCACGGTAAACGGCAATAAATGCAGCAGCCAGAAAAACGCAGCCAGCAAACGGGCGGGGAAACTCATTCAGACTCCGGCTCCGGCGCACCGGCCGGACTCTTGTAACGGTTATAGCTCCACAGATACTGAGCCGGGGCTTTTAAAATCAGCCGTTCCAGATTGCGATTGAGCAAAGCGGCGTCGCGCGCAGGTTCGCCATTAAAACTGCCCTGCATTGGTTCAACGTGCATCACGTAACCGCGCCCCCACGACAAGCGCTCTGCGAAGCAGAACAGTACCGTCGCCTTATTGCTGCGCGCCAGCCGCGGCAGCAACGTCATGGTATAAGCGCGATGCCCGAAAAACGGAGCCCATGCGCCATCACCCGCCCCCGGCGCCTGGTCCGGCAGGATATAGATGGTCTGCTTTTCACGCAGGGTTTTCAGCAGCAGGCGCACGCCCTGGGCATTGGCCGGTGCCGCGCGACCATTGGCCCGATCGCGGCTTGCCAGCATCATGGGTTCCAGCCATTTGATCTTGGGCGGTCGATACAGCGCTGCCATGATGCGCGGGATATTCCAGCCCAGATACACGCCACACACTTCGATCCCACCCAGATGCGGCGACACAAAAATGATGGGCTCCGGCTTTTGCAAGGCGGCTTCAACGTGCTCCCAGCCTTGCGTACGCTTGACCATATTCGATACGTGCTGCGGCTTGCGCAGCCACGCAGCCAGCAATTCCATAGCGCCCTTGCCGTGCTCGGCAATACTTGAGCGCCTTAATCGGATATAATCTATGGTTGTATCAAATTGCGCTGCCCGCCTCGCATTGTCATCGAGCCGTCGGCGATAAGTCGGGGAAGTCCACCACGCGACCCAGCCCAATGCAAAGCCAACGGCTTGCAGGATGCATAATGGAATATATGCAAGTGGTCTGAACAAGCGCACAAGCATGTGTGGATAACCTTTCGGGCAAAACCCGGATTCTAGCGACTTTCAACCATTACAGACATGGCATTAAAGGACCATATAGCCCATGAGTGAATTCCTGTTTACCTCTGAGTCAGTCTCCGAAGGACACCCGGACAAGGTTGCAGACCAGATTTCCGACGCCATTCTCGACGCGATCCTGGCACAGGACAAGTACGCGCGCGTGGCTGCGGAAACACTGGTAAATACGGGCCTTGTGGTCCTGGCGGGTGAAATCACCACCACCGGCAATATCGATTACATCCAGATTGCGCGTGACACCATCAAGCGCATCGGCTACGACCATTCCGACATCGGTTTTGACTACAAAACCTGCGCGGTGCTGGTGGCGTACGACAAGCAATCGCCCGACATCGCCCAAGGCGTGAACGAAGGCCAGGGCATGGATCTGGACCAAGGCGCGGGTGACCAGGGGCTCATGTTTGGCTACGCTTGCGACGAAACCCCGCAACTGATGCCTGCCGCCATTTACTATGCGCACCGTCTGGTACAACGCCAGTCCGAACTGCGCAAAGATGGCCGTCTGCCATGGCTGCGCCCGGACGCCAAATCGCAAGTCACGCTCAAATACAATGCAGATACCGGCAAGGTGATTGGCGTCGACACGATTGTGTTGTCGACCCAGCACCACCCGGATGTCTCGCACGCGCAATTGACCGAAGCGGTCATCGAAGAAGTGATCAAGCCGGTGTTGCCACCGGAATGGCTGCAAAACAACCCGAAATATCTGGTCAACCCGACTGGCCGTTTCGTGATTGGTGGCCCGATGGGCGATTGCGGTCTGACTGGCCGCAAGATCATCGTCGACACCTACGGCGGTGCAGCACCACACGGTGGCGGCGCGTTTTCGGGTAAAGACCCATCCAAGGTGGATCGTTCCGCTGCGTATGCCGGTCGTTACGTCGCCAAGAATATTGTCGCTGCGGGCATTGCCAAGCAGTGTCTAGTGCAGATCAGCTACGCGATTGGCGTATCCAAGCCAGTTTCGATCATGGTCGATACCTGGGGCACTTCCAAGCTGTCCAATGAACAAATCGTTGATTTGATCAAAAAGCATTTCGACCTGCGCCCCAAGGGCATTGTGCAAATGCTGGATCTGCTGCGCCCGGTGTACACACGCACTGCCGCGTATGGTCACTTTGGCCGCGAAGAGCCGGATTTCAGCTGGGAACGCACCGACAAGGCCGAAGCGCTGCGCGCTGATGCAGGCTTGTAAACAACGGCTGGTGAGTTAAAAAACGGGGCGATTCAGCCCCGTTTTTTATTTGGCCACATGTGGGCGCTGTACCTTGTGGCAGCCATGGTCATCAATCTGAATGCCGCACCTGTCACACTGGAAGTCTGACCTTACCCCCTTGACATGAACCTCTGCGGCAAGAGTTCCTCACAACTTGTATCGATATGCGCTATTTTGCGAATACGACACTAATAATCTTCGGCCATCGGGGTATCCATTGAGCATATCAACAGGTCTCTTTTTGCTGGTTCTGCTGATCGCGTTATCCGCCTTCTTCTCGATGTCGGAAATCTCGTTAGCCTCCGCGCGTAAATTCAAACTGCAAATGCTGGCCGAAGAAGGCGAGCCACGCGCGCAAGCGGTGATCGATCTGCAAGAAAAGCCCGGAGACTTCTTTACCGTGGTGCAGATTGGCGTCAATGCCGTGGCCATTCTGGGCGGGATTGTGGGGGACGCCACTTTCTCGCCGCTGCTGTTGCGACTGTTTGGCTCGCTGGACCCGGCGCTGGCCGCCAAGCTGGCCTTTCTAAGCACCTTTTTGATCACCACCGGTTTGTTCATCCAGTTTGCGGATCTGATTCCCAAGCGCCTCGGCATGGTGGCGCCAGAACAGGTGGCGGTGGCCATCGTGCGGCCAATGCGCTGGTGTTCGTTGATCCTGATGCCATTCGTGTTGTTGTTTAACGGCGTCGCCACAATGGTGTTGAAAATGCTGGGCATGCCCGCCCAGCGCTCAGAAACTGTCACCGCCGGCGAGATCGTGGCTCTGGTCGACGCCGGAGCCGAGGCAGGAACGCTGCACAAGCAGGAACACCGCTTTATTGAAAACGTGTTTGAACTGGCCGAACGCTTTTTACCCTCTGCCATGACCGCACGCGAAGCCGTAGTTTATTTCTCGCTCACCGATACGGATGCCGCCATCCGCCAGAAGATCGCCAGCCAGCCGCACGCCAAGTTTCCGCTGTGCGAGAACAGCAGTATCGACACCGTGTTTGCCTATATCGATGCCAAAGATTTGCTGCATGCCATCCTGAAAAATCCGCAAGCAGCACTGGTTGCCACGCTGCGCGAAATCGCCGTCAAAACCGTGCTGGTGGTGCCCGATACATTATCGCTGGCCGACGTACTGGATCGATTCCGCGAAACCCGTGAAGACTTCGCAGTGATCATCAACGAATATGCGTTGGTCGTGGGCGTGATCTCGCTCAATGACGTCACCGGCCAGTTGATTGGCAGCATCGTCGATAACAGTGATGAAGACCAGATCGTGCGCCGCGATGAGAATTCCTGGCTGGTCGATGGCATGACCCCGATTGGCGATCTGAAGCGTGCCATTGAACTGAACGAAATGCCCGATGAAGAGAACTACGACACGCTGGCGGGCTTTTTGATGCTCAAGCTCAAACGTATCCCCAAGAAAGCCGAGGCAGTGGAATACGGCGGGTTCCGTTTTGAGGTGGTGGATATTGACCATCACAAGATCGATCAGGTCTTGATCAGCCGCTTGCCGGCATGAAAAAAGGGGCACATGGCCCCTTTTTTTACACCCTTCGCGGGTTAGCGCAGAACGCTGGCAGGCTTATTTCTTGCCTTTGTTCAGGTCTTTGTCCACGTAGTACTTGGTGCCGGACACGGTAACTTCAGCATCAGCGCCGTTTTCGGTGAACTGGTAAGCGTAAACGCCTTCCCCAACGGCACGAGCACCTTCAAAACCACCACCTGTATCACCCGCCTTGGCCGACGCGCCCGCTTCACCACCAAACACCCAGCCTTTGGTCACAAACTTGTGGAAAGCTTCTTTGTTCGGAAATATCAGCACCAACCGGGTATTTTTGATACCCAGACCCAAGCCACCCTTGACTTGAACCATACGCATGAATATTTCATGCCCATCGCTTTGGTTCACCGCCAAGCCTTCACCACCACCGGCACCCGCAAACAATATGGTCGCGCTGCCGTTATTAAAGACAGCATAACCGGCGGATTTGGCAATGGCATCCTTGGCAGTCGGATGCTTCTTGTAAACCGTCTCCAGCGTGTCCTTGGTCACAGCGCGAACTGCCTGGCGTTGTTCCTCTGGAGTCTTGGCGTTGGCGCCAGCTGAGCCACCCGTAGCAGGCATTTCATCAGCGTAAGCCTGGGCACCGAAAAGCAGAGCAACTGCTGCGGGGATAACGAGCCATTTCTTGTTCATATTGATGTTCTCCTATCAAGTGACATTATCGGTATGCAACACCGTCAATCCCGGAATCTGCGTTCCGTCCATATTGCCGCGCGGATGCAGCAACTGGTTCGGCGGGTGCCGAATTACTTTCCCCCTGATACATTCCTTCAATATAAGCCAGCGCCAGCCAGATGCACTGTGCGGGACATGCTTGTTATAGCCAGGGTCGCGCCAAGTTGCCTGGCTGTCTTACACCGTCACAGCGGTAATTTGTCATTTCAACAACAATCGGATTACCCGAGCAAACACATCGCCATAAGGTGGCTCCAGCCAATCCATCGCTCGCACTACGCCTTGGCGCAGCACCGGTTTCAGATGTGAGAACGTGTCAAACCCGGCCTGGCCGTGATATGCGCCCATCCCGCTTTGCCCCACACCACCAAACGGCAGATCAGCCGCGGCGATATGCAACAAGGTGTCGTTAATGGTGACGCCACCGGCCTGTGTTTCTCGCAGGATGCGAGTCTGTTTCTTGCGCGACCGGGTAAATGCATACAGCGCCAGTGGCTGCGGACGCTGGTCGATATAGCTCAGTGCTTGTTCCAGATCGTCATACGGCACGAGCGGCAATAACGGTCCAAAGAGTTCTTCGTTCAACAATCGCGCATCGTCGGGCACGCCGGTGTACACATATGGCGTAAAAAACCGGGACTCCGCCGAATTGGCCTGCGGCGGCACCAAGGCATGAGCTAACGCGCCCAGCGTCAATGCATCGTCGTGGATCTTCTGCATCCGCTGATACTGCGCAGGCGTCGCCATTGAGGCAAAGTCTTGCGGAAAATCCGGGTAGTGTCGTTGTGTCCAGCGTTTGGCGATGGCAATAAAATCAGCCTCGCGCCCACGCGGCAGCAATACATAGTCTGGTGCGATGCAGGTTTGCCCGGCATTCACCAGCTTGCCGTACAAGATGCGCGAGACCGCCTGTTCAAAATCGTAGTCATTCAGTATCAACGCAGGCGACTTGCCGCCCAACTCCAGCGTCACCGGCGTCAGGTTTTTCGCAGCAGTCTGCATAACGCTGCGCCCGACGCTGGTCGAACCAGTAAAGAGCAAATAATCAAACGGCAACTCGACAAACGCCTTGGCCTGGCTGACATCGCCGCCCAGGAACACCAGTTCGTCTTGCGCAAAATAGTGGGGGCATAGCTGTTGCAGTAACTGGCACAGCGCCGGCGATGCCTCAGACAACTTGATCAGCGCCCGGTTACCGGCAGCAAATGCGGCAATCAACGGCCCAAAGGCCAGAAATACCGGGTAATTCCAGGGCACCACAATGCCAACCACACCGCGCGGCTGCGGCAATACCTGCGCCCGCGCTGGCCATAATTGCCAGCCCGTGGCTCGCCGACGCGCCCTCATCCAGCGTGGACCGGCATGTAATGCATGGGCGATACCAGCCAGCGTTGGCGCCAATTCCAGCAGCTCGGTTTCCTGAGCCGGACGCTGACCAAAATCGTTATTGATGGCGGCGATGATGGCCTGACGATTTTCCAGAAGCAGCCGCCGCAATGCCAGCAACCTCGCCGCCCGCTGTGACCAGTCGGGAAACGGCTGGGCGCGCTGTGCCTTCCGTAAACGGGCAAAGTGGACGCCGAGATCACTGCGGGTCAGTTCGGGCAAATCATGTTGGGCGTTTTGCATTGGCGCTCGGGCTAAACCTGGCTCTGGCGTGAATGAATAAACATCATTGTAGGTACATTCGCACAAATCAGTCATAGGATGCTCGCCGCATTCGTTTGTTTGAAATGTCCTACATGCATCGGACTCACGGCGGCATGAAGCTGGCGGCGAGCCAGCAATGGATGCTCAGTGTTAAGATGCCCCGTTGTTATTAGAAGATATGACAAGACATCGTGAGCCAGACGCCCATCAGCTTTGAATTCTTTCCGCCCAAAACCACCGAGGGCGCCGACAAACTGCGGATTACGCGGCGGCAGCTGGCGCAGTTCAAGCCAGAATATTGCTCGGTGACCTTTGGCGCGGGCGGCACCACCCAGGATGGCACGCTCAATGCTGTGCTGGACATCCAGTCCGAAGGGCTGGCAGCGGCGCCGCATTTGTCCTGTATCGGCTCCAGCCGGGCCAGCGTGGCCGAGATTCTGCAACGCTATCGTGACAACGGCATTCGCCATATCGTGGCTTTACGTGGCGATATTCCGTCAGGCATGGTGGATGTCGGTGAGTTCCGTTACGCCAACGAACTGGTGGCGTTTATCCGCGAACAACACGGCAATCATTTCCACATTGAAGTGGCGGCCTACCCGGAATATCACCCGCAATCCGCCAGTGCCGAGGCTGACCTGCGCAACTTTGTGAACAAGGTCAACGCCGGCGCGGATTCGGCTATCACACAGTATTTCTTCAATGCCGATGCCTACTTCCGCTTTGTGGATGAAGTGACCGCGCGCGGGGTGAAGATTCCGGTAGTGCCAGGCATCATGCCGATCCAGAATTTCAATCAGCTCAATCGGTTCTCGGAAATGTGCGGGGCGGAAATTCCGCGCTGGCTCAAGCTGCGCCTGCAATCGTTTGGTGATGACAGCGCATCGATCCGCGCTTTGGGTCTGGATTTCATTACCGAGCTATGCGACCGTCTGCTGACTGCTGGCGTGCCTGGTCTGCACTTTTACACACTCAATGCCGCTGGTGCGGTATCGACGATCTGCCAGCGTCTGGGCCGCTAAAGCGGGCTCGCAGGCAATACCAAAACAAAAGGGCCGAATCATCGGCCCTTTGTTTTGTGCGGATAATAACCAGGGAAATAACGGCTTAACGCTGCACTGGCACCACGCGGCTGGTCTGGCCGTCGCTGATCACGTCAACCCGTTGCCCGGCCGAGAAGCTCATGTCCGCCGCCTGGGTAATCACCAAGCGTTGGCCGTTATCCAGGCGCACGGTAATTTCCAGCGCAGCCTGCGTCGATGAGTTCTTTTCGATCTGGTTACCCGCTACCCCACCGGCAATCGCGCCCAGCACACCCGCCACAATCGCGCCGTTGCCACCGCCAATCTGGCTACCAGCTGCCCCGCCAATCACGCCACCCGCAATGGTGCCGATTGCATTAGTGTCATTCTGAATGCGCACGTTACGAACACTTTCCACAATCCCCGCCTGCGCCGTAGAGGTACGCATGGCCTGGCTGCGAGTGTAAGTGTTGGCCGAATCACTGGCGCAACCGACCAGCGCGAGCGAGGTAGCGGCAAGAGCAATGACAAGGGTGCTGCGCAGTTTCATGGCTATCTCCGGATGCTGAAGTACGTATGAATTTTCACAAGGAATCAACACATTATAGTTGCTTCAGGTAGCACCTGACGCCGCAACATTCACACTGGCCGCCGCCGGAACCAGCCAGTCAGTGAGCGGCGTTCTCGTGTCGCCGGCAGCACTTCATGCTCGAAGCGGTCAGACAGAAACAGCACCAGCGTACCGCCATGCGGAGTCACATCCTGCGTGCGACCATGGTCCTGGCTGTCCAGATAAATGCGCAGCTGGCCGCCATCGCTATCTTGCCAGTCTTCGTTCAGGTACAGCACGAAGGTCACAACCCGCGTATCAGCGTTGCGGTGCTGGTCCAGATGGCGCTGGTAAAAGCCACCGGCCGGATAGACCGCGAAATGGGCTTCAAATTCCACCAGTCCCAGATAAAGACTGGCATTGAAGGCCTGGCGCAATTCTTCCAGTTGGTCCAGCACCGGCACCGCGAGCGGCGCATCGTTGTCCAGCCACAGGACTTCATCCCCACGAATGCTGATATCACGCTGATAACCTTGCTCGCGCCCGATCCCGGCAGGGCGAAAATCAGCCTGGAGCGCGTCCATATCGGCCCGCAGTGCGGCGACCTGTTGCGGATTCAAAAACCCTGGCCAGACAAACTTGCCTTCATCGACCAGTGCTTGCACGACGGTGTTGTACCCACTCAACAACGGATTCTCCTGTTAATTCGATAACCCTGGTTTCTTCCGGTTTGGCGCGCGGCGGAATCAGGAAGTCCTGTGGACGAGTCAACGCGCGTCGCAGCAGTCTGCCAACAATGGGACGAGTCGAACGCAGGGTCAGTTTGCGCGAACGCAGCGCCACCCACAGCGCCAGCCCGAAACTCACCAGCAAGTTGATCAAGCCGATCAGCGCGATGCCGACCGCCGAAATGGCCACTACGTGCCAGTCCAGCGTGAAGTCATAACTCACTGCGGCAAACGACAGATACGCAGACGAGAAAGTGATATGGCGAATATCAATCGGCAAGCCCAGTAGTACGCCTATGGTACCAATCGTGCCCAGCATCAAGCCAAAGTAGAAATTACCAGCCAGCGCGCCCAGATTGTCGCCAATGTAAGTACCAAGCCGCCTGGCGCGCGATTCGCCGGCCAGCCTGTTCAGCCACGGCAAGGCAGCGATCCGTTGCGGAATCTGGT
Source organism: Silvimonas sp. (assembly GCF_031291215.1). Lineage (NCBI taxonomy): Bacteria > Pseudomonadati > Pseudomonadota > Betaproteobacteria > Neisseriales > Chitinibacteraceae > Silvimonas > Silvimonas sp. Next base: position 23,147 of record NZ_JARLJK010000009.1, on the reverse strand, counting down.
TATACAACGCTTTGTTGTCGTAATAACCCGAGATCAATCCGGCCAGAAACAGGCATACCCCGGCGATACCAGCGTGAAACAAAGCCAGGCTCTGGATCGGATTCAGGTCGTGCAACAGATGCTGGGCTTTGTCGACGTCCACCACCGGGCTACCGGTTACCCAGACCCACGCCAGCGCAATCAGCAACGCGGTTGGCAGCACCACCAGCACGTTGCCCATGATCGCCACAAACTGGGTGCGAAAGACTTTGACGATCAACTCACTGAGTTGGTTGATGTCTTCCGGCTTAAGCTTGCCCGAGCGCGTGCCTTCATGCAGCGTGGCGGCAATCTTCGCTGCCGTCATCGCCGGTTGTTTGGTAGCGATAGTGCAATGAACGATATGCACCAGCATGAAACCAAACGCGTAGTTCAAGCCGAAAACCAGCGCTTCCAGCAATAGCGGCAAGTGCGCTTTGGCCACCAGCAGCTTGAACAGCGCCATAAAGCCGACAATCAACCCGGCGCCCGCGGCCGAGCGGAACATGTTGCGCCATTCCTTGCGCGACTCGGCAATGTAGTGGCCGCCGGTGTGGCTGGCATGTTCAGTCACCTGCAGCGCCAGCAATTCGGTATTTTCAGCGAACACGTCCCGCAAGGAGTGTTTGCGGTTTTCGGCACGGACCAGGGCGATACTGACGCCCAGCATGGCTTCGCCTTTTTCCTTGGTGCGAGATACTGAAACCACCCGCAGCAGGGCTTTAAGCCGTTCAATATGCTGAGTGAGGCGCAGCAGATGGTACGTGAGGCTCACCGATACCCCGTTGCGCAGCGCGTGTTTGCGCACCCGCACCACCACTTCTTCACACTGTTCCAGCAATACCAGAATGTGGCGCTCGTCTTCCTGCGGCGGCACCTTGTTGGTCATTGCCTGCAGGTTGTGTTCGATGAAGGTATGGACTTCCAGATTCTGCCGCACGAACGGCGACACAAAACGCTTGGCGTCTGGATGATTGCGCACGATCTCCGGCTCAAGCCCGATCGCGGCAATGCGCGTCGACAGGACCTCAATGGCCTCCAGCACTTGCACCCGAATCCGCCCGATTTGCTCGAAGTCGGTTTCCTCTTCGATATGCAGCGCCCGGCCCAGGCTAAACCAGATGTCCTGCGGAATCGCCTCGAGCCAGATGTAATCGTTATGCCGAAAAAACACGCTGCCAAACAGATCGCGCAGCGAGCCGGGAATGGGCGCGGGCGGCAGGATGCGGTCGCCAATGCGGCGCGATACCGCGGCAAAAAAACTCTCGTTCGACAAAATGCCGGTGTCGGCAAAGAACTGCACTTGCTCGCTGCGCGACAGCACCGACAGCAGACAACGGCGCACGGCGGCACGAGCTTGGGGCGATTGCTCCAGCAAATACGCCAACGAGCGCACGCTGTTGATGGCGGCTTGCGTGTCGTCTACCCGGCGTGGCCGCATGGCCGCAACCAGTTGCCGCAGCAACTCCGGGGCGCGCTCGGGGGATGCATCTATCATGGCGTGCAAGGTTGCTTGCATGCATTCTCCTGGAGTGGGTCAAGTTCACGATCTGGGCGATCGATTGTTATGTATTTGTTTTATATATATTCGCTGCACGCCGTCTTGCCGATGGCATTTGCGGCGGAGCAGCATTAAACGGTAAAACCGGCAGGTAGCGTCAAGCCGAAATGTTCACAAGCAGCGCGTCAATCATCGTCTGCGCTCTATGCACATAGCCGCCGCCAAACATGTTGGCGTGATTGACCACATGGTAAAGATTGTAAAGATCGCGGCGCCGTTCAAAGCCGCTATCCAGCGGCCACGTTGCCTGATAAGCCTGATAAAACGCCGGGCTGAATCCACCAACCAACATGGTCAACGCCAAGTCTGCTTCGCGGTCACCATAGTAGCAGGCGGGGTCAAACACCACCGGGCTGCCATCCGGCAGATACGCCGCATTGCCGCCCCACAGATCACCGTGTAACAGCGAAGGCACTACTTTGCGCTGGCCGAAGAAATCATTAAGCCCATCAAGCAATGGCTCGGTATCGTGCAGCGCCAACCCGTTGCTGGCCGCCAGATCAAACTGATGCCGCAAACGCCGCTCACGATAGAACTCGACCCAGTCGTCCATCCAGCCATTGGGCTGTGGTGTGGAACCGATGGTGTTGTCACGCTGCCAGCCAAAGCTCGCTGCGCTTAGCCGATGCAGTTGCGCCAGTTGCTGGCCAAGTTGTGCTTCATCGCCACGCCGCCGTAAATCCAGCCATTCCAGCACCTGAAACGAACTTCCCGCCGCCACACCACAAACCACGGGTGACGGCACGTGAATCCCTTTAGCCAGTGCCAACAAACCTTCTCGCTCGGCCTCAAACATCTCGCGGCGATTGTGTTGGTTCAGTTTGACGAACCAGTCGCCCTGGTCAGTGCGCAAGCGCCATGCCTCATTGATATCCCCTCCGGCCACCACTTCGGCCCGGCGAAACTGCAGTGGCCGCTCAATAACTGTAGCCAGTTCAGCGACGATTTCGTTCCACATTCAAGCATCCTTTTGCTGTGCCGGATGGCAAACAATCTGGCGCGATAGGGCAAACTTATTGCCCATTTTTTGCACAGTTGAACTATAGAAAACCCAGGAAAGCAAGTGGGGATTTTCAACCTTACAAGCCCAAACCAAAGCATGTACTGTGCGAACACCCCATCAAGTGAATCTTGACAGCGCCAGCGAATCGGTCAACCCGTATGACTGGCCGTCCTGTTCATCTACCCGGCGTCCATTCCCGGCCACACCCCGGCATCTGGAATGCTACGCCGCTCCTGTTAGCCCACGAGGCGAGCAATCGACGCAGCCGGGTTGCAGTTTGCACCCGGCGGTCCCGCCGCAATCTTCGAAAGCTGAAATCATGAGTTTATTCCGTACCAAAAATATCGACGCCATGGTGGCCGCGAGTCAATCCGGCGTGTCTGGCCTCAAAAAAGCCCTTGGTCCAACCGATCTGGTTTTGATGGGCATCGGTGCGATTATCGGCACCGGCATTTTCGTTCTGACCGGCACTGGCGCGCTGACTGCAGGTCCAGCGCTCACGCTGTCGTTTGTCATCGCCGCCATCGCCTGCGGCTTGTCTGCGTTGGCATATGCCGAATTCGCGTCGTCCATTCCAGTTTCCGGCTCTATCTACACGTATTCCTACGCCACGCTGGGCGAACTGGTCGCCTGGATTATCGGCTGGGATTTGATGCTGGAATACGGTCTGGCTACGTCGGCGGTTTCCGTGGGCTGGTCAGGTTATTTCCAGTCGCTGATTCACGGCTTTGGTATTGATTTACCCACCATTCTGACCGCCGCGCCAGGTGCTGTTCCGGGCAAGCATACGCTGTTTAATCTGCCCGCCTTCCTCATCATGATGGCGATCACCACGCTGGTTTCAATTGGCGTGGCGGGCTTTGCGCGCCTGAACAACATCATGGTGGCGATCAAGATTGGTGTGGTGCTGCTGTTTATTGTGGTGGGCGTAGGTTACGTAAAACCTGCCAACTGGACCCCGTTCATGCCGTTTGGTTTCCATGGCATGTTTAACGCCGCGGCCTTGCTGTTCTTTGCTTTTATTGGTTTTGACGCCGTTTCCAGCGCCGCCGAAGAAGTCAAAAACCCCAAGCGGGATCTACCTATTGGCATTATCGGTTCGCTGGCAGTGTGCACCATTTTGTATGTCGCCGTTTCCGCCATCATGACCGGTATCGTGCCATACCAGCAGTTTGCCGGTGTCGATCACCCGGTCTCGCTGGCATTGCAATATGCCGGGCAGAACTGGGTAGCCGGGTTTATCGATCTGGGCGCCATCCTGGGCATGACAACGGTGATTCTGGTGATGATGTATGGCCAGACCCGCGTGATCTTTGCCATGTCGCGCGATGGCTTGCTGCCGGCAAAACTGGCCAAAGTACATCCGCGCTTTGCCACGCCGTTTATCACGACATGGGTCGTCGGCATCGTGTTCGGCATTATCGCCGCGCTGATTCCGCTCAATATCCTGGCCGAACTGATCAATATCGGCACCTTGACCGCGTTCTCGCTGGTCTCGGTAGCAGTGATTGTCTTGCGCAAAACCCGGCCCGAGCTGCATCGCGCCTTCCGTTGCCCAGGCGTGCCGTTCCTGCCGCTGCTGGGCATCGCTTTCTGCCTGTTCTTGATGAGCAACCTGCAAGCGATTACCTGGCAAGCCTTTGGCATCTGGCTACTGATTGGCTTTGTGGTGTATTTCGGTTACTCACGCCGCCACTCAAAACTCGCCCAGCGGTAACTAGCCGGTCAACCTCAAGTCGCCCATGCGCATTATCCAGAGTAGTGTTTCTTCTGGATAATGCCGTGGGCGATTTTCCGTTGTTGGTCACGACCAACTTGTTGTTGACTGCGTTCACGCCAACCGACGCCGCTTATGTACAGCTATTCGCCGGCGAATCGACGCTGATAGAGATGCTGGACAATGCACCTTGGCCCTATCCTGACGGCGCAGCCCAGCGCTGGATAGCCACACATCCCGACCTTTATCAGAACCGGCAGGCCATTTACCTGGCTATCCGCCTGCGTGGCAACGGCCAGGTGATAGGCTGTGTTGAGTTGCACGATCTGGTGCCACAGCACCGCGCCGAACTGGGCTACTGGATTGCCTTGCCGTGGCAAGGACAGGGCTATGCCAGCGAAGCGGTACGAGCATTGGTCGAATACGCCTTCGACGCTCTGGCGCTACGTCGGCTGGATGCGACAGTGTTCACGCGCAATATCGCCTCGATCACGTTGTTGGAAAAACTGGGCATGCAGCGTGAAGGTCTGCGTCCCGGCTGGGGCTCCAGCCGCGGCAATCCGGAAGATGTTTATTGTTATGGTCTGACCCGGGCGCGCTGGAATGCCCGGACGGCGGCTGCTGGTGTGCCGCCCGACACCGTGGCGTCCCGTATCAGCAGCCCCTGAGTTACAATTCGCTCTTTGCGAATTTGTACCGGGGAATAATTTGAACAAGCACTATCCACATCCGATCCTGGCACGCGAAGGCTGGCCCTTTATCGCCCTGAGCCTGATCGTCGCCATCGTGGTGACTGCGCTCGCTGGCGCATGGTCGATTCCGTTCTGGATCATTGCCGTATTTGTCGTGCAGTTCTTCCGCGATCCGCCTCGCGTTATCGTGGCCGACCCCAAGGCTATTCTGAGCCCGGCTGATGGCCGTATCGTGGTCGTCGAAAAAGCCATGGACCCGTACCGCAAGGTCGAAGCGCTCAAGATCAGCGTATTCATGAACGTGTTTAACGTGCACTCCAACCGCAGCCCGGTTGATGCCACCATCGAACATATCGAATACAACGCCGGTTCGTTCCTGAACGCCGCGCTGGATAAAGCCTCCAAAGAAAATGAGCGCAATGCCGTGCTGGCCAAACTGGCCGACGGCACGCAGATCACCTTTGTGCAGATTGCTGGCCTGGTAGCCCGCCGTATTCTTTGCTACGCCAAAGTGGGCGATCAGTTGGCTCGCGGCCAGCGTTACGGTTTTATCCGCTTTGGCTCGCGCGTTGACGTGTACTTGCCGCTCACTGCCAAGCCGCGAGTGACGATTGGCGACAAAGTTTCGGCCACCGAAACCATCCTTGCCGAACTGCAATAAACCCGCATTCAGTATGAGTCATGACGGCGGGAAGTCTCATCTCCACCGTCAGCCCGGCAAGGTCTGCCCAACAAGGCAGACCTTGTTGACCTGGAGCGTTCCAGGTCGCTAACACAACCGTTTCAGCCCATACCCGGCCAAGGCCGCGACAGAATGGTTCTGTTAGCGCTTTCACCATTACAAACAATAAGGGATAGCCGATGCAATCCAAACGCCCCATTACTCTGCGCCGCCAAAGTATTTACCTGCTGCCTAACCTGTTCACGCTGGCCGCCTTGTTCTCCGGCTTCTACGCCATTGTTCAATCAATGAACAAAATGTTCGTGCCCGCCGCCGTGGCCATTTTCATTGCCATGATCCTGGACGGGCTGGATGGCCGCGTAGCGCGCCTGACTCGCACGCAATCCGCCTTTGGCGCTGAGTTCGATAGCTTGTCGGACATGGTTTCGTTTGGCGTGGCGCCAGCACTGGTGGTGTACGAATGGGCGCTGCGCGACTTCGGCAAGATTGGCTGGATGGTCGCGTTCGTTTATTGCGCCGGTGCCGCCATGCGCCTGGCACGCTTCAATACCAATCTGGAAACGGGCGACAAACGCTGGTTCCAGGGCCTGCCTTCCCCTTCGGCCGCCGCGCTGGTCGCAGGCCTGGTGTGGATTAGCCACGAATACGCTGAAGAACTGGCGCCGCTCAGCGATGCCCTGCCATTTATTGCGCTGTTCTTCACGCTGTTTGCCGGTCTGACCATGGTGTCTAACGTCAAATTCTGGAGCTTCAAGGAAATCAATATGCGCAAGACCGTGCCGTTTGTGGCACTGCTGGTCATGTTGCTGCTGTTGATGCTGATTGTCGCCAAGCCGCCGCTGGTCTTGTTCTGCCTGTTTATTGCTTATGGCGCATCGGGCTATGTCATGTCGGCCTGGAACATGCTGCGCCGGGGTAAAAAACCCGTTGAACGTAGCAATAGCCACTCGGCGCCTCCAGAAAATTAGACATTTTGTAGTAATTAATGTCCAACCGGTCAAGCTAACTGTCATTTCGTTCTGAAATTCGACAAAACCGTTTGACCAAATGTCCACAGCGTTTTATGCTTGAGTCCAATTACTGGTCTGGAGCATGACATGTCTGTGGACATTGAACGTCTGATCGAGCACTTTGGCGGCCCCAGCGAGCTGGCCGATGCGCTCAACCGCCTTTCCCCTGACGATCCTGTGTCCCGCGCCGCCATCTACAAATGGCGTGAACGCGGCAGCATGCCCCTCTCCGCACTGAACCGTCTTACCCGACTCGCCGCCAGCCAGGGGCGATCTTTCGACATCCAGTCTTTCTTTACCGGCGCTTCCACCGCGCCGAGCACACGGAGCACACCGAATATGGGCGATCGTTTGTTTATTTTCGACACCACATTGCGTGACGGCGAACAATCGCCCGGCGCGTCGATGACTCGCGAAGAAAAAATCCGTATCGCCCGCCAACTGGAACGCCTGGGTGTCGACATCATCGAGGCCGGCTTTGCTGCCGCCAGCCCGGGCGATGCCGAGTCGATTCGCCTGATTGCGGAAATCATCAAGGAATCCACCATCTGTTCGCTGGCTCGCGCCAACGAGCGTGATGTACGCGCTGCCGGTGAAGCGATCAAACACGCCGCACGTGGCCGGGTGCATACCTTTATTGCCACCAGCCCGATCCATATGGAAAAGAAGCTGCGCATGACGCCGGACCAAGTGGTCGAGGCCGCAGTGAAAGCCGTGAAGATTGGTCTGGAATACACAGATGATGTCGAATTCTCCGCCGAAGACGCGCTGCGCTCTGACCCGGTATTCCTCGCCCGTATTTTTGGCGAAGTGATCAAGGCTGGCGCCAAAACCATCAACGTGCCCGACACCGTCGGCTATGCCGTCCCGCACTTTACCGAATCGTTCTTCCGCAATTTGATCGCCGCGACCCCGGGCGGTGATTCAGTGATCTGGTCGGCACATTGCCACGATGACTTGGGCATGTCGGTCGCCAACTCGCTGTCCGCCGTGCTGGGCGGCGCCCGTCAGGTGGAATGCACTATCAATGGTCTGGGCGAGCGTGCCGGTAACGCCAGCCTGGAAGAGATCGTCATGGCGGTGAAAACCCGCAAGGACGTCTTTGGCCTGGAAACCCGTATCGACGCGACGCAGATTGTGCCGACCTCCAAGCTGGTTTCGACCATTACCGGTTATCCGGTGCAGCCGAACAAGGCGATTGTGGGTGCCAATGCTTTTGCTCACGAATCCGGTATTCACCAGGATGGCGTGCTCAAGCATCGCGAAACCTACGAGATCATGAGTGCCGAATCGGTCGGCTGGTCGACCAACCGCCTCACCTTGGGCAAGTTGTCGGGCCGTAATGCCTTCAAGACCAAGTTGGGCGAGCTGGGTATTGAATTGGCCAGCGAAGAATCGTTGAACGCGGCCTTTGCCCGCTTTAAAGAGTTGGCCGATCGCAAACGCGAGATTTTCGACGAAGACCTGCATGCGCTGGTGTCCGACGAACTGATCGCCATCGAACAAGAGAAATATCGTCTGACATCGCTGAAGGTGGTGTCGGAAACCGGCGAAACACCAAGTGCCACGCTGGTCATGGCTGATGACGGCGCCGAAAAACGCGCCACCTGTGATGGCGATGGCCCGATTGATGCAACCTTCCGCGCCATTGAATCGATTGTCAGCAGCGGCGCTGAAATGCAGTTGTATTCGGTGAACGCCATTACCCAAGGCACGGACAGCCAGGGCGAAGTGACTGTGCGTCTTTCCAAAGAAGGCCGCGTGGTTAATGGTCAGGGCGCCGATACCGACATTCTGGTGGCCAGCGCCAAGGCGTATATCTCAGCCGTCAACAAGTTACATAGCAAAATCACACGTACCCATCCGCAACCCGTGTAAGTCGCTTATCGGCGCAATGGCGCATTCTGCGAACGGGTCAGCGGCCGCTGACCCGGTTCACCTCGCAGTGCGGAGTTGCCGGAATCCATCCGCCCACAAGGCAGGACAGGCGAAGGTTTTACCAAAACCTTTGACACCTTGGGCGCACAGAACCAGACGTTCTGCGGCGAACCCCAAGGCTCCGGCACTATTTTCCCCTTCCCTTCTGCAATACCTCAGCCAGCCACTTCCCGCTTTTACATTCCTGCTTCAGCTTCAGCCTTCAATACGCTGGGCCGCGTCCACTTGGCGTAATACGAAATCGCAAAAAACGCGACCGTGGTGATGGCCACTTCAATCATCGCCAGATTGCGCGACAAGCCAACGTCACTCCATGAGCGCATCAAGCCTTCCATCCACCACAGCAAAATAAACATCGACGCCCACTGGTAGGTGTAACGGCGCCCATGCAGCAAACCACGCAGTGGTAATAGAAGCGGCACAGCCTTGAACGCGAACGAAGAACCACCAGGCCGCAAAGGCGCCAGCCATAACTCCCACGCCAGACACAGCGCGATCAACAGCAACACACACACTACAGACGTCCATTGCGCCCACGCGCGCCGCACTGCCGGGCTCATGCTGCCACCGCCAGTTTGAGGGCCACTTCAGCCAGCCGCTTGCCTTGGGCAACGGCCAGTTGCCGTTCATGTTCGGAGATGGGCTGTTCGCCGCGCATGCCGGCAATATGACTCACGCCGTATGGCGTGCCGCCCGTATCGGTGGCAGAAAGTGCCGGTTCGGTATACGGCGTACCGAGCAAGATCATGCCGTGATGGAGCAGTGGCACCATCATGGTCAGCAAGGTTGCTTCGTTCCCGCCATGCATGGAGCCCGTGCTGGTGAACACGCATGCCGGCTTGCCAGCCAGTGTGCCAGCCAGCCAGGCATTGATGGTCGAATCCCAGAAGTACTTCATGGGTGCAGCCATATTGCCGAATCGGGTCGGGCTACCCACTGCCAGCCCGACACATTCGATCAAGTCTTGCTCCGAGACATAGGGAGCGCCAGTTTCTGGCACAGCGGGCTCGGTGGCTTCACATACCGTGGATATCTTCGGTACTGTGCGCAGCCGCGCGGTCGCGCCAGGCACCGCATCAATACCGCGTGCAATGAGTTGTGCCAGCTGGCGGGTTGCGCCATGCGTGCTGTAGTACAGAACCAGGATATCGGCCAACGAAAACTCCAGATGCAGAAAACAGAATGTGTACCGGACAGTGAAGCACTCCATGACAATGGCGCGGCTAAACTGCGGCGGTATGGTTAAACTTGCGTATTATAAATTCTCGCCGGCCCCTTGATGGGCCATTTATTCAGGAAGCTTCCGAACTCATGAATGTGTCTGCGCTGGCAAAACAAAAATTAGAGGTACTGCTCACCCTGCAGTTCTGGCGCCGCTTGCTGGGATTCTTAAAATTTGTCGGGCGCCGTTTGCTGGAAGACCGCTGCATGCAAACCGCCGGCAGCCTGACCTACACCACCTTGCTGGCGATTATTCCGCTGTTCACCATCGCGCTGACGTTGTTTTCTGCGTTTCCGATGTTCGACGATTACAGCACCCGCTTCCGTTATTTTATCGTAGCCAACCTGGTGCCCGATGCCTCGGGCAAGGTCATCAGCGTTTATTTGCGCCAGTTCTCTGATAACGCCGAAAAACTCACGGCCTTTGGCACGATCGGCCTCGCCGTCACGGCATTGCTGCTGGTCTTCAATATCGAGAAGACGTTCAACCAGATCTGGGCCGTGCAACGCCAGCGCAAGTTATTGTCCAGAACGCTGATTTACTGGGCCGCCATCACGCTGGGGCCGCTGGCGCTGGGCCTGAGTTTATCCATGACTTCCTGGATCTACCACCACAGCGGTGGTTTGATCGGCGGGATTCGCATTTTCGACAGCACGGTGCGCGTCGGCCCCTGGTTTGTGACCTTCGCCATGCTCAGTCTGATGTACAAGATGATCCCCAATTGCTACGTACCGCGGCGTCACGCCGTCGCTGCGGGCCTGGTGGTCGGGGTGGCGCTGGAATTGATGAAGGCGCTGTTTGGCTTGTATATCAAACAATTTGTCACGCTCAAACTGGTCTATGGGGCCTTTGCCAGCTTCCCGATCTTTCTCACCTGGCTCTATATGTGTTGGGTGATAGTATTGGGCGGCGCAGTGTTTTCCGCCAGCCTGTCGTACTGGCACGGCAACGCCTGGCGTTGGCAGAGCTTTGCCAGCATTCGTTTCGAACAGGCTTTGCGCTTGCTGGTCGAGCTATCTCGGGCTCACCATCGCGGCGAGATCATGCATATTGACGCACTACGCCGCCAGGTCAGCCTTGGGCTGGATACCGCGCACTCCTTGCTGGAACGCATGCTGGAAAAAGGTTGGGTGGAACAGGTCAGCGACGACGCGTGGTTGCTGGCGATATCCCTGGAACGCATCACGCTGGTTGAGGTATTCGAACATGTCGTATCACCTCTTTACGCGCATGACGGGCAACATCTGGCAGAGCTGATCGGCCAGATGCGCCATTCCCTGAGTGAGAGTCTGGCTGATTACGCCGCGCTGGAAGCCACTGCGTCGGCAGAACAGCCAGCCTGAAGGGCCGCTGCGATGACCGTCGGCGTGAGCGAGCCGATGTAGGACTCACCCAGCTTGCGCAGCAAGATGAACTTGATTTTGCCAGCGTCGACCTTCTTGTCCTGCGCCATCAAATCCGAGAAGCGCTCGAATCCCAAATCAGGCGCAATCGTCGGCAAGCCCGCAGCCGCGATCAGCTTGATGATGCGATCCAGATCGGTCTGGGTGATCTGACCGAGTTCGAGCGAAGCACGCGCAGCCAGTACCATTCCGGCAGCAACGCCTTCACCATGTAGCCACGCACCATAACCCAGGCCCGTTTCAATGGCGTGACCAAAGGTATGCCCCAGGTTCAACAAGGCGCGAACGCCATGTTCTTTTTCGTCCTCGCCGACAATGCGTGCTTTGTTCTGACAGCTGCGCTCGACCGCGTATGCCAGCGCGTCGGTATCACGCGCCATCAAGCGCTCAATGTTGGCTTCCAGCCATTCAAAAAACGCCAGATCATCAATCAAACCATATTTGATGACTTCGGCCAGGCCGGCGGAGAATTCACGCGCGGGCAAGGTATCCAGACTGGCCAGATCCGCCAACACCAGTTTGGGCTGGTAGAACGAACCAATCATGTTCTTGCCCAGCGGGTGATTGATCGCTGTTTTGCCGCCAACGGAAGAGTCCACTTGCGCCAGCAGCGTGGTCGGAATCTGGATAAACGGCACGCCACGCTGGTAGACCGCTGCGGCAAAGCCCGTCATATCGCCCACTACGCCACCACCCAACGCGATCAGTGTGGTCTTGCGTTCAGCGCGGGCGCGCAACAGGCCATCAAAAATCAAATTCAGCGTTTCCCACGTTTTGTATTGCTCCCCGTCGGGTAGCACAATCGTGAAGACCTGCACGCCTGCGGCCTCGAGACCTGCTTGCAGCGGCGTCAGATAAAGCGGCGCCACGGTGGTATTGGTGACGATGGCTACGCGTGGTTGCGGCAGCAACGCCGTAATGCGATCTACCTGTGCCAGCACCCCGCGGCCGATCAAAATGTCATAAGAATCGGTGCCAAGGTCGAGCTTAACGGTGCGCATACGCTTTGTGTTCCAGTTGCTGCAACAGTTGATGAGTCAAATGCTGGACGGTTTGCCGACTGGTATCGATGACCAGATCAGCAACTTCGCGATAGAGGGGATCGCGCGCTTCAAACAACTCGGCCAAACGCTGTTTAGGATTGGCCGTTTGCAGCAGCGGGCGGTTTTTGTCGTGGGCCGTGCGCATGTACAAGTCATCCACGTTGGCGCGCAGGTAAATCACAAAGCCGCCGCGTCGCAAACTGGCACGATTGTCCGGATTGAGCACCGCACCACCGCCGGTGGCCAGCACGATCTCTTTCATGCCCGCAAGTTCGGCAATCACCGCGCATTCGCGCGCACGAAAGCCGGCCTCGCCTTCGAGCTCAAAAATAGTCGGCACGCGCACGCCGGTACGCGCTTCGATCTCATGATCGGAGTCATAAAAGGTTTTACCGGTAGCGCGCGCCAATGCGCGACCGACGGTCGTTTTACCCGCGCCCATCAGGCCGACCAGAAAGAAGTTGCCTGGCATTTTCATAAATATGATTGTACAGGAAGCCGCTAGCCTAAGGCACGTGGGGCCGGGCATGCAAACTGACTGTTCACCGCAAAATAAAAAAGGGAGCCGAAGCTCCCTTTTTTCATTAAACCCAGGCGGATTAACGCAGGGTCAGATCAGACTGCAGAATCTTCGGTGTAATGAAGATCAGCAATTCAGCACGGTTATCGGTATCAATCTTGTATTTGAACAAGTTGCCCAAGACCGGAATATCGCCCAACAACGGTGTCTTGTTGACCGAGTTCGACAGTGTCTGGGTGTAGATACCACCGATCACAATCGTGCCACCGTTCTCAACCAGCACTTTGGTCTCAATGTGCTTGGTATTGATCGCCGGACCGTTAGCGGTAGTCTGCCCCACACTGTCCTTGTTGACCTTCACATCCATGATCACATTGCCATCTGGCGTGATTTGCGGAGTGACTTTCAGCGACAAGGTGGCATCTTTAAACGCAATGGTGGTCGCGCCGTTCTGTGCACTTTGCGAGTACGGAATCTGCTGACCGTCCTCAATCACCGCTTCAACTTGATCGGCGGTAACCAGACGCGGACTGGAGATGATCTTGCCCTTGCTGTCGGCTTCCAGCGCGGACAATTCCAGACCGACCAGCCAGTTGGCGCTTGCTGCGACCAGAGCAAAGGTGGAGGCATTACCCACACCCAAGCCGGTTGCTGGCAGGTTCACGTTCAGCAGATTGGTCGCAGAAGTCCCGCCAAGCGTGCTACTGGAGGACGATGACGACGAGCTGCTGGACGATGACGAAGAGCCGGTCTGGGTGAAGTTGTTCAAACTTGGTGCCGTGCCGATAGTTGTGCCACCGCTGTGACCCAAGGCAGCCCAACCCAGACGGGCACCCAGCTCACGGCTAAAGGTATCCGATGCTTCAACAATCCGCGCTTCGATCAACACCTGGCGAACCGGGATATCGACCTTGTTGATAATGGCGCGAATCTGCTCCAGCTTGCTCGACACATCCTGAATGAACAAGGTGTTGGTACGTGGATCGACCACCACACTGCCGCGCTTGGACAGCATTTGCTGACCACCATCGCTCAGCATTTTCTTGATGTCATCGCCCTTCTGGTACTTCAGCTGGAAGGCTTCTGTACGTGTAGGTTCGAGATCATCCACAGACTTCTGGGCTTCAAACTGTTGCTTTTCTTTGTCGGCCAGTTCCTGACGTGGCGCAATCCACAGCACATTGCCACTGCGACGCTGATCCAGGCCCTTGGCTTGCAGAATGATATCCAGCGCTTGATCCCATGGCACATCTTTCAGGCGCAGGGTCAGGTTGCCGTTCACCGTGTCGCTGGTCACGATATTCAGACCAGTAAACTCGGCGATCACTTGCAGCACGGTACGGATTTCCACGTTCTGGAAATTCAGCGACAGCTTTTCGCCCTTATAGACAGGCTTGGCCTTGGCCGCCTTGTCTTCATCCAGTTTTTCCCGGACTTCGACAATGAAACGGTTTTCAGTCTGATAGGCCGAATATTCCCAGTTACCCTTGGGTTCGATCACCATGCGGGCGTTGTCGCCCAGGGCGAATGAATCAACCTTGACCACTGGCGTACCAAAGTCGGTCACGTCCAGACGACGTTCCAGCGCCTTGGGCAAGGTAGCCTTGGTGAAATCAACAACCAGGCTCTTGCCTTGCGGGCGAATGTCGATCCCCACATTCGGGTCAGACAAGTCGACCACCAGACGGCCTTCGTTGTTGGCACCGCGACGGAAATCAACAGCCTTGATCGATTGCGTAGTGGCTGAAGGTTTAACATCGGCAAAGTGCACCGGACGCGCTTCAGGGGCCACGGCGGACTGCGAACCATCCAGGGTAATCAGGAACGAGTTCCCGTCGACCTTGGTGGTATAGCCAGCCTGCTTTTGCAGGTTCAACACCACACGGGTACGACCCGAGCCTTCGGCCAGATTAATCAGCCGCAACGCGCTGCCGTTGACCTGAACCGAGCTCTTGCCCGCCTGATTGGCGGCACCGGCAAAGTCAAAGGCGATCCGGGGCGGCGTATTGACCGAGAAACTGGTCGGTGTAGGCACCGCGCCATTAAAGGTCAGCTTGATCACCTGCTTTTCTGCAGAGACCGTAGTTACATCCACGGCGGTAATATCTGCCGCAAACGTCCATGATGCTGCCAGCGTAGTGCTTGCCAGCAACACTCGTTGCAGGAACGATGCTTTGATCATTTCTTTTGCTCCGCCTCTTGCAGGGGAAGCGACGTATCGCGCTCCACCCAGTCTCCGCCGCTGTCTTCGACAATTTCTTTAAGCTTCACTTCCGTCTCGCTGATCGCGAGTACCTTGCCGAAATTTTGTCCCATATAATTACCGACCTTGATCCGGTACAGATTGCCGTCAGGCGCCCGAATCAGGGCCTGTATCGTTTTTGCTTGCTGCAATGTGCCAACAAAAGTGAGCTTTTCGAGGTCGTAGCTTTCGAGTGCTTCTTTAGGGCGATTCATATCTGGCGTAACGCCGCCGTTGCCCTTGCGCGCCATATCCATTTTGTGTGGGTTGAACGGGTCAGCCACATCAAATGCGTTATAAGTAAACGGCGTATACGGTTTGGCTTCCGGCAGCGGCTCAACTTTGCCACGCATGCCTTCGCTGCTTTCGCGCATCCAGGCCTTGAGATCGCTGTTTTGATCGCCAAAGCAGCCGGACAAAGCCAAAGCCAGCAACGACACTGCCACCCCTCGCACCATCAGGCGTTTCTCTCGATAATCCATGCGAGTGGTCCTCATTTGTTCTTCTTCTTCGCCGCAGCTTCAGCCTGGCGCACCGCCTGCGCTTCACTGTCATCTAGCGCGCGATAGGTTTTGGCTACAGCAGACATCGCCAGCATGTCAGGCGACTTTGGCACCGACAGTTCGATATTGGTCAGCGTCACGATGCGCGAAAGCTGCGCCACATCGCTCACAAATGCCGCGAGATCGTGATAGCTGCCGGTGATCTTGATGTCGATTGGCATTTCGGCAAACTCAGCCGTTTTGACCTCGGCACCAGGCTTGAACAGATCAAACTGCAGACCGCGCCCTACACCCGCCTGGTTGATTTCGGTCAGCAATGTTTCCATTTCCGACTTGGTCGGCAGTTGCCGCAGCAATGCACCAAACGACTGCTGAATTTCCGCCAGCTGCTGCTTGTATGCTTCCAGGTTGATGGCTTTCTTTTCTTTATCCAGGTACTCAGTCTTGAGCGCTTCTTCTTTCAGTTGTCCAGCAGAAAGCTGGTCCATCTGATCGCTCCACAGATAGAAATACCCCAAACCCAGCACGACCACGAACACCAGCACCGCCAGACCTATCTGGGCGCCTCGTGGCCAGTTCCCCATATCCTTGGGATCAAGATTGCGCAAATCGTCCAGAGTCATTATTTGGTTCCTCCGGCAGCAGATGCCGGACGGCGCGCGGCAGCAGCGGGTGCCGACGCATCGTCGGTGACCCGGGTAATAGCGACATTGAGCGTAAACTCGGACAAGCGCTGGTTGGCAACCTGAGCCGACTTCACTTCAACCAACGTGGGCTGCTCGAACACCGGTGAATCAGACAGATTGCGCATCAAGGTTGAAACGCGGGCGTTCGATTGCGCGTAGCCATTCAAGACCAGTAACGCATCCTTCTGCTTTACCGACTTCAAATAGATACCCTCAGGCGTCTGGCGAGTCAGTTGGTCCAGCACTTTGACATCTTCAGAACGGTTGGACTGCAAGCGCTCAACCACCTTTTTGCGATCAAGTAGCTGTTGCTTTTCCAGCTTCAACTTTTCAATCTCGGCAATCTGCTGGTCCAGCTTGGCGTTTTCCTGGGTCAGGAATGTATTGCGTTCGTTCTGCGTATCAAGCCGTGCCTGATAGAAGAAATAACCCAACGCCACCACTGCAGCAGAAGCCACAAAAGTAAATCCAAGAGCAGCCAGATAACGGTTATGTCGCGCTTTACGCGCTTGTTCGCGGTGCGGTAACAGGTTAATGCGGATCATGTCGGGTCAAACCTCCGCATGGCCAGACCACATGCGATCAACAGTGAAGGTGCGTCCAGCTGAATCTGCTTGCCGCGGACCTTGCCTGTCGCCATGCCGTAGAACGGGTTGGCGCGCATGGTGCTGGTCACTTGGGTACGACTGGAGACCGCGTCATCCAGACCGTGAATGGCACTGCAGCCACCCGCGAGCAAGATGTGATCAACCGAGTTGTAATTGCTGGACGTGTAAAAGAATTGCAGTGAACGCGAGATTTCCAGCGCCATGGTGTCCATGAACGGCTGCAGCACTTCGGGCTCGTAATTTTCCGGCAGGCCACCATTTTTCTTGGAGGACTCTGCCTCTTCCGAAGAAAGGTTGAACTTGCGCTGGATTTCCTGGGTCAACTGGTTTCCGGCGTAAGCCTGATCCCGGCTATAGATCGATTGCCCATCTTTGAAAATATTCATGTGCATCGCAGTCGCGCCGATGTCGACCACCGCCACAATCTGGTTGTCACCGTTGCTGGGCAACTGTGGCCGCATCAATTCGAAGGCCGCTTGTGTCGCGTAGGATTCGACATCCACCACCAAAGCTTTCAGACCGGCCGACTCAATGGCAGCAACGCGCTCTTCAACTTTTTCCTTTTTCGCCGCCGCGATCAAGACCTCGGATTCTTCCGGCACGTTGGGCGCAGGCCCCAGCACCTGGAAGTCGAGATTGACCTCGTCCAGCGAAAAGGGAATGTATTGGTTTGCCTCGGTCTCGACCTGGGTTTCCAGATCGCGATCAGACAAATCCCCCGGAACCAGGATTTTTTTGGTGATGACCGACGCAGCAGGCAACGCAATCGCGACATTTTTCAGTCGGGATCCCATTTGCCGCCATGCACGGCGCAACGCCTCGGCCACAGCGTCCATATCAGCGATATTGCCATCGGTTACCGCATCTTTCGGCAACGGCTCAATGACATAGCGCTCAAGACTGTAATTGCGCCCGGTTTGACCCAGTTCGACCATCTTGACGGCCGAGGAGCTGATATCCACTCCGATCAATGGCGGCGCCTTTGGTTTGAGAAAGTCGAGATTCAACACAATTTCCTTTTAAAAACAGGAAAGTAGAATGATATCCTGTCAGAATGCGTGAAAATCCTAACAAGCACTGGCCAGACCTGTAAAGAAGCGCCTGTAATTTACGTTTATTTTTGCAACAGGCAGCGAATATCGTAAATTGCCTGTAATGCTGCCATTAATGAACCACACATGACAAAACGAATCCTGCTTATTTGCGTTGGCATCTTCGGCGGCCTTATTATTTTCGCCGTTGGTCTGGCTTTTTTTGCCGTCCTTCTGACATATCCGCGTTTACCGTCGCTTGAAGCATTAACCGAGTACCACCCCAAAATCCCATTACGGGTATACACCGCCGATGAGATATTAATCGGTGAATTCGGTGAAGAACGCCGCGCATTCGTGCCCATTGATCAGGTACCAACGGTCATGAAACAAGCATTGCTCGCCGCCGAAGACGAACGTTTTTATCAACACGGTGGCATTGATTACGTGGGCGTAATGCGGGCGATGGCTGGAAATATCGTGTCCGGTCATGCGCAATCCGGCGCTAGCACCATCACCATGCAAGTTGCCCGTAATTTTTATTTATCCAACGAAAAAACATTTAACCGTAAATTCAACGAAGCATTACTGGCATTCAAAATCGAGCACAATCTCTCGAAAGATCAGATTCTTGAGCTTTATCTGAACCAGATTTATCTCGGCCAGCGTGCATACGGTTTTGCATCTGCATCACAAACCTATTTCGGCAAAGATCTAAAACAATTAAATGTTGCTGAGGCGGCCATGTTGGCAGGACTGCCCAAGGCGCCTTCTTCGTATAATCCAGTTGCCAATTTCAAACGCGCTACATTACGCCAACAATATGTATTACGGCGCATGCATGAGCTGCATTTCATCACCGACGAACAGTACACCAGTGCACTGAATACGCCGCTGCAAATCAAACGTATGGTCCAGGATTTCCCGGTTCATGCCGAATATGTTGCGGAAGCGGTACGACAAATGATGGTCGACCGTTACAAGGATGCCGCGTATACCGCCGGATTCAAGGTTTACACGACACTCGACAGCAAGGACCAGACAGCCGCGTATGAATCCCTGCGCAAGGGGTTAATTGATTACGACACTCGTCATGGATATCGCGGCCCTGAGGCTTTTATTGACCCTGATCTTTTCAAGTCTGGTAATGAAGAGGCGCTGGACGATGCGGTTGCTGACGTGAAGGACTCGGGCGATTTGCTGGCAGCAGTGGTTCGGCAATCCTCACCCAAGTCCGTCACTGCGTGGCTTAAAGGTGGCGAGAACATCACTATTGAAGATGATGGGCTCAAATTTGTGCGTTTTGCATTAACTGACAAAGCCAACCCCACCGCGCGCATACGGCCAGGCGCGATCATCCGGGTCAAACAAACCGATAACGGATGGGCGATTAGCCAGTTGCCACAAGTCGAAGGTGCGCTGATTTCACTGAACAGCCAGAACGGGGCGGTCAAAGCCATGGTGGGCGGCTTTGACTTTAACCGCAGCAACTTCAATCACGTCACCCAAGCCTGGCGGCAACCGGGCTCCAGTTTCAAACCCTTTGTCTATTCTGCTGCGCTGGAAAAAGGGGTTACCCCTGCAACGCTGATCAACGATGCACCAATCGTGATCAACCCGGACCAGGTTGGCGGGCAGAAGTGGGAACCCAAGAATTACGATGGCAAGTACGAGGGCATGATGACGGTGCGTAATGCGCTGACGCACTCCAAGAACCTGGTGTCGATCCGCATCCTGCAATCGATCACCCCGCAGTTTGCTCAGCAATTTGACACCCGCTTTGGCTTCACCGTACAACAGAACCCGGCCTATCTCACCATGGCCCTGGGCGCCGGTAGCGTGACACCGCAGCAGATGGCGGAAGGCTATGCCGTGTTCTCCAACACTGGCTACCGGGTCTATTCCTGGTATGTAGACAAGATCATGGATGGTCGCGGCAACTTGCTGGCGCAGATGGCACCGCAAGTCGCCGGGCAAAATGCCAAACGCACCCTCGAAGCCCGTAATGCGTTTGTGATGACCAGCATGATGCAGGATGTCGTGCGCTACGGCACTGGCTCAAAAGCGCGGGTATTGGGCCGAACGGATCTGGCCGGCAAGACCGGGACCACCAACGATACGCACGACGCCTGGTTCGCTGGCTTCAACCCGGATGTGGTCACGGTTGCCTGGGTGGGCTTTGATCAGCCTCGCTCACTGGGTGGCTCGGAAACCGGCGGTGCCGCTGCGCTACCGATCTGGATCAGTTATATGGGTAAAGTGCTGGCAGATATGCCGGAGCGGCAATACCCAGTACCCAATGGCCTTGTTGCCCAAACCATTCAGACCGAGAAGGGTGATCGCACTGAGTATTTCTTTAGCGAATACACGCAGACCAACCCTGATCTGGGCCTGGGGAGTGGTACTGCAGCCACGCAACCGCTGGATGAGATAAAGGATTTGCTGTTCTGATTCGCTTAAATGCGCGTAATGAATTACTGTTATGCAAGTGAGGTCCGTTGCCAGTGCAATCGATCTCACCCTTCCCCCGAGATGACGCCCCGGAGGTTCCCGACCTGACGCTTCTTACAGCTGAAAAGACGGCACGTGAAATCACTGCCTGCCTGCTCAATCTGACTGCAAACGGGAGAACCACCATCATGGGTAAAGCATTTTCCGCCGATCGTCACACCATGACTTTGCGCGCAGAAATCGCACATCATGCCGCACGCATGATCGCCGAAGATCATTTGCATGATTTCGCGTTAGCCAAGAAAAAAGCAGCGCGACAACTGGGGGTCTCTGAAGCGCACGTTCTGCCATCCAATCAGGAAATCGAAGATGCGCTGGAAAGCTATCGGTCGATCTATCAACCAGAGCATGGCGACAGCCTGAAACAGCTACGGCTAAAAGCGGTAAGCATGATGCGCCTGCTGAGCCCGTTCTCTCCCTATCTAACAGGGTCGGTTTTGTCTGGCGTCGCTGGCGAGCAGTCCGATATCAACATGTTGCTATATACCGACGACCCGAAGAGCGTTGAAATCTTTTTACTGAACGAACGCATCGAATATCAGCATCTGGAACCTCCCCCCGCACACCGGCATGCTTCGTATCCGACTTTGGCATTCTGGTATGACGACACCCAGATCAAGTTACACGTGCGCCCCAAAGTTGCCGAGCGCCAGAATCCACGTCGCGACGAGCGGGAACGAGCCCGGCTGGATGAGGTACAAATGCTGCTTGAGCGCCCAACCACTTTCGGCGCCTTAGCTCTGTAAAACCCGCCCCCGCGCCAATTAATCATTCCGGGCAATCCGTTTGGTTGCTCTGGAGCTTTGCATGACTCACCCATTGTATTGCGCAGGCATCACGCGCGAAATCGAACAGATTCAAGCTTCTGCAGGTGTCCCGCTCATGGCTCGGGCAGGCGAAGCTGCCGCCAACTGGATTCAGCGGCGTTTTGCACTCACGACCCCCATCACAGTACTGGTTGGCCCAGGCAACAATGGCGGCGATGGCCTCACCGTCGCCTGGCATTTGAAGGCCTCCGGATATTCGGTGCGGGTGCATTATGTGGG
The DNA here is from genome assembly GCF_031291215.1 of Silvimonas sp. Classification (NCBI taxonomy): domain Bacteria; kingdom Pseudomonadati; phylum Pseudomonadota; class Betaproteobacteria; order Neisseriales; family Chitinibacteraceae; genus Silvimonas; species Silvimonas sp. The sequence continues at coordinate 1,711 of NZ_JARLJK010000009.1, read as the reverse complement.
CAATCCGGAGCAAGCATCCCCCCCGACGGCCAATGCGCATAAACTCTGGCAACAAGCAGGCGGGCGGCTGGATGAACAATGGACAGCGGATGCCGGCGTAGTCATCGATGCATTGTTTGGTATCGGGCTTAGCCGCAATGTGCCGACTGATCTGCAACAATTGTTTAGCTCAATTATCGCCTCCCGCCAGCGAGTGATAGCCCTGGATATTCCCAGTGGGTTGCACGCTGATACTGGCGCGATTCTCGGCGCCGCACTCCCCGCTCAAGCGACACTCACCTTCATCGGCGACAAACCCGGCTTGCATACTGCCAATGGGCGGGATTATGCGGGTGACGTCACCGTGTTTGACCTCGGGATATCACAGGATGCCTTCCCCGAGTCCGACTTGCAGCTATTTGCTCTGAAACAACTTCCGGGCGCACTGCGCCGACAACAAGAGAGTCACAAAGGCACTTACGGCACGGTTGGCATCATCGGCGGCGCAAAGGGCATGACCGGAGCCGCGCTAATGGCCGGACGGGCCGCGCTGAAACTCGGAGCAGGCAAAGTCCGCATTGGTCTGCTCGGTGAGGGCGTGAGTCTTGACCCGCTTTATCCCGAGCTCATGCTCAACAGTGCCGAAGCGTTAATGGAACAGCAATGTGATGTGCATCTGATTGGTCCAGGTTTGGGACGTACGGAACAAGCGCATAAATTGCTGGAAGATGCGCTGAGCAAACCAGGCCCCTTGGTCATTGATGCGGATGCGCTGAACCTTATCGCGGGCGATAGCAAACTTGCCAGCGCATGCCAAAGGCGTGGCACCCGTGCCGTCATCACACCGCATCCCACTGAAGCTGCGCGTTTGTTGGGCACAACAACAGCGGCAGTTCAGGCTGATCGGCTTTCCGCAGCCCGTGATTTGGCAGGGAGATTCACCTGCGTTGCCGTATTGAAGGGTTCGGGCACTGTCGTTTGTGATGGCACAACAACTTCGATCAATTCATCTGGCAACGCCGCGCTGGCCGCGGCGGGGCAAGGGGATATTCTCGGCGGCATCATTACGGCTTTGCTTGGCCAGGGGCTTGACCCCCCGTACGCAGCAAGGGTGGCTGTATTTATTCATGGCGCGGCGGCCGACAACTGGGTCAAAGCCTTCCCTAACGCCATCGGACTGACTGCCGGAGAAACCATAGATTACGCGCGGCAGGCTCTTAATGATCTAGAGGTGGAATAGTAGACGACAAAGCCCCGCAGTTCATCGCTGCGGGGCTTTGTCCTTGCGTACTGCCTTTTGCCTTGCGCGCCTTGCGCACGGTGCAAAGCAAAACGCCCGGTACAGGTTCCTGTCCGGGCGTTCAAAGGGGTGTCTGGCAATGACCTACTTTCACACGGGTAATCCGCACTATCATCGGCGCTAAGTCGTTTCACGGTCCTGTTCGGGATGGGAAGGCGTGGGGCCAACTCGCTATGGTCGCCAGACGTAACTGGTTAGAGTCACGACTGTTATTCGTCGCTGCTCTGATTCTGGAAGAAGCTGCAGACAAAGCCTGCTGTTTAGCGTGGCCGGTCCGGTTTTCACCCTGACCCACCACCGACTCAATTCGTTCGTATCGTATTACTTGGGGTTGATTCGTACTTTCGTACTTCTGTTCGAGCTCGTCACCAACACAACCCGAAACAACGCTCAGGTTATAGGATCAAGCCTCACGGGCAATTAGTATCAGTT
>NZ_JARLJK010000077.1:0-5696 GCF_031291215.1 Silvimonas sp. | reverse complement strand
GATGTCGGGGCGTTCTGCGGCGAACAGCGCAGTGAGTGCCGCATGGTCTTCAAGCCGCGCCTCCGTTGCGCGAAACCGGGGCGACTGGCTCAGCATGGCATGGCGACGACGCTTGAGATTGACGTCGTAATAATCGGTCATCGCGTCGAAGCCGACGACATCGAACCCTTCTTCGAGTAGCAGCCGGCACAGATGAAATCCGATGAACCCGGCGGAACCTGTCACCAGCGCTTTTCGCACGTCGTTGTCTCCTGACCTTGATGCTTTATGCGCGCCGCATTGGGGATCTTGCGGCAAGGAACTCTTCGTAGGGTGCTGTGGCCGAACTCGCCAGAAGCTTGTGCGCCACCAAAAGCCGAAGGTCAGGCGCGGTGCCGCCTACATGCCGCCGAACGGGGGGGCAGCCACATCCGGGCGCGCGCATTGAATGCGGGAAATGCCAGGCGGACGGATCGTTCATCTGACTGGCGCGGCATTGCTGGGGTGTGCCGAGTGGTGCGCAGAGAAGTCCTTCGCCATTCCAGGAAGGCCCCCCGAGCACCGCCTTACCCCCTCAGCGCTGCTTTTGCAGCCTTCGATACAGGCCGTTCGATCAGCCGGAACATCAGGACGGCGCACAACAGGATCAATGCCGATCCGGCAACCAGACTGATCGAAATGAGTGCGGTGGAGTGTGTCTTTGCAAGGACAATCCGTTGGATTGGTTGAGTGACGAACGGATGAATGAGGTAAAGCGAATACGACGCATTGCCGAGGCTGACGCCGAGCGCGCCCGCGTAAATGAACCCCATCCGTTCGAGAACGATCGCGCTGACGACCAGTATGGTTGCAGCGGTTCCTGCGATCAGCACGACACCAGATTGGGTACTTCCGGCGCCAGAAGGTCGCACAGGAATATCGTCGGCAGCGCCAGGATACTGGCGATGATCAGCGGCATTCGTCGGGATCCGAGCTTCGGCAGAATGAAGTCTGCAAGATAGGGTATGGCCAGGCCCATGGCGAATTCGATCATCATCGGGTTGCCATAGAAATCATGCCAGACACTGTGAACGGGCGTCAATGGTGCGACGGCCACAATCGCCGTTAGTGTCACGGCTATACCAATGAGGCTGAATGTATAATTCTTCAGAAAGAGAAAAATTGCAAAAATTGTATAAAAAAACATTTCAAGATTTAATGTCCAGCCTAAAAATAGCACGGGCTGATACAATCCGCTCGATTTTATGAAAGGAACGAATAATAATGAATCTATCAATTCGATAAAATTTGGGCGGGTCGCTCCGAGAAGTTTTGGCGCGATAAGTGCGACGCTGAATACAGCCAGGGTCAAGAGCCAATAAGTTGGTACAACTCTGGCTATCCGGTTTTTGAAAAAATTCAATCCTGATGGATGTTTGTCGCGGGTCGTCAAGGCCATGACGCATCCTGATATGACAAAAAACAGGTCAACGCCGCGGCCATTCAGCTGAAAGCCAAACAGATATTTTGTAAAAGATTCAAAATGACATATCATAACCGAAATAGCGGCGATTGCTCGCAGCAGTTGGATATTTTTAATCATTTCGAATCCTACCCAATTTCTGCTTTGAAAGCAATTTTACCGGTCCATTTTTGCGAATGGATATTTCCCTATGTGATGTGAACTCACATCTTATTGAACGCGTGCCAAGGCCACGGAACCACAACCTGCCGCCAATTGATATCGAATATGGCGATCTGCCGCTATAAGAAAGGCCCAATGTGCGCCTTTGCCCGGCGGAAATTTCACCATATTTGCCCGCGCAGCGTCGAATTTTACAGAACCGGTTCTCAAGGCGCTTCTGGTGTGTGCTGCGGCACACCAGTTCCAGGCAGACGCTCTATGCGCATGCCCGCCACGGTGATTGTGTGGTTTGGCATGAGCCAGAGGCGCAGTACCGGCGTCTCGCATGATTTTGGCACCACGAAGCGGGCTTCGTAGTTGGGGGCGATGCCTGGCAGCCGGGTGCCGTTGATCGCCCAATCTTCCGCGCCATTGCAATCGAACGACACGAGCAAGGCGCTGGCTTCCTTGGCGGACGTGTCGGGCATGCGCCAGTTCACGCGATAGCTGCCGGGCCCAACCGTGGTCGCCTGCCACACGGCCTGGACCGTGGACGGTGCATTGATCGACATTGCCAATAGATGGCTGCGCGGGGTTTCGGCATTTATCGAAACCACCATGTCGCCCCTGCGGAGCAGATGCCAGTCAAGCGCAGATCCGTCCTTGCCGATAGACAACTCATTGAAATTGCCATCATTGAGTATTTTTCCGCTATCCGAACAGACTGTGCGGTGGACGGCGGCGGAATCGTCGAGCAAGCCGTTGGCAAACAGTGCATCGACCAGGTTCGCCGCCTGGGGGCATTCCCAGTGGCCCGGGCCGACGCGCTGAACGACTTCGGCGCGCGCCTCAAGGTCGTCGGGGTCGAGGTGGGCCATCTGTGCCACGAACTCCACCGACCAGATCGGATTGTTTTTCAGCCGGTCGGCAATTGCGGCCCGACCTTCGCTATAGGCCAGAATGGTCCGCAGCAGTTTGCTGCCGTCGGGAAGGTCGGGGGTCAGGCGCAGCAAGGCATCCAGGCGCTGCGATGCCTGTTGCGCGTCGCCCAGCCGCAGCGCTTCGCTGAACCAGTATCGCTGCGTGACCGTATCGCGCCAGCCAAGCCGCGCGGCCAGAGAAAATGCATCGCGCGCCTTGTCTGGCTGATGCGCCTCAAGCAAGGCGAGGCCATACATGCTCATCGAGTGTGAATCGGCTGGATCGTGGCGAACCAGAGTGCGCGCCCGGGCAAGAGCCTGTGTCGCATCATGCCGCGTGATCGCGGATTGAGCGGCGCTATATTCGGCGGCGACCGAATAGGGCCAATCGAGCAGGGCGGGGCGCTGGAGATCCTCTTTCGCTTCGTGATCGAGGCCGGAAAGGACGGCCAGCGCCGCGTAGCCGATGCAGCCCATGGCCCCCAGCGCACGCAAACCTAGTTGCACGATGGGCCGGGGTGGGGCGACAACCAGTTCCATTATGCCCTTACCTTTATACCTGGCTCGGTTCCTGCCCTTCGGTGTAGCGATAGCTGTAGTAAGCGTAGCCGTAATATTCAGAGTAGCGGTTGCTGGCCTTTTTCGGATCGAACATCGTCAGCGCAGCGCCAAGGATGTTGGCTCGGCTGTCCTGCAGGCGGCGCAACGAAGATTTCAGCGAACCGCCGCGATTGCGATCGGACTGCACGACGAGGAGCACGGCATCGACCAGCGAAGCAAGCACGGGGGCGTCGGCAAGGCCCAGTACCGGAGGACTGTCGAAAATCAGCAGGTCGAATTGCTTCGACAGTTCCTTCAGCAGTCGGGTCATGGCGACAGAGCTGAGCAAGTCGGTCGGGCTGGGCGGGATCGGGCCCGACGTCATCACCATCAGATTTTCCTGTGGCAAGGCGTGAAGCACGGATTCGATCGAGTCTTGCGCGGTCAATACCGACGACAGGCCCTTTTTGTTGTCGAACCCGAAGATTGCATGCACGGCCGGGCGACGCATATCGACGTCGATCAGCAGAACCTTGCGGCCCAGCTTGGCAACGCTTCGCGCGATGGCCATGCTGGTTGTCGATTTACCTTCGGCCGGCTGCGAGCTGGTTATGAGCAGCGACTTGGGCAACCCGTTCGCAGTCGAGAGCAGCAGCGCGCTGCGCAGCGAGTTGTAAGCTTCGCTGAGCATCGACTTGGGATCATCGAGCATGTCAGTCGGGATGCGGTCGTCGGTCTTGGGGATGACGCCGAGCAGCGGTATGTGGAGCTTGGTCTCGATATCCTCGGGAATGCGGACCGCATCGTCGAGGTGGTGACTGACCGTGACAAAGCCCACTGAAAGGATGAAGCCGGCCAGCAGTCCGATGCCCAGATTGAGCAGCAGGAGCGGCGAGCTCGCCTCGGTCGGGTCTTCCGCTTTGTCGATGATCGCGATGTTGCTCGCGCTGATCCCGGCGGCGGCAGTCAGCTGCTTGTAGCGCTGCAGCAAGTTTTCATAGAGCGCACGGTTGGTGTCGGCGTCGCGTGCGAGCAGGTTGTACTGGACGGAGCGATCCTGTTCTGCGAGCGACGATCCCTTAAGCTCCTGCACTTGCGCCTTCAGCCGGTTTTCCGTTTCGACAGCGGCGACGTATTGCTGCTTGAGCGACAGGCGCACGTTCTTGGCAATGCCTTCGATCTGGCGATTGATCGTATCGACCTGGGCCTTGAGCTGCACCACCGCAGGATAGTCGTCCGAATGGCGGGCGCGTTCGCGTTGCAATTCGCCTTCGTTGCGCGCGCGTTCGGTCAACAGCTCTGCGATCGCGCTATTGGACAGAACCTCGGGCGTATCAAGCAGGTTGCCGCTGTTAACGGCCTGCCAGCGCTGCTGCGCCGCGATGCGCAGTTGTTCGGCCTGGTTGGCGGCGGCATTGACCTGCAGCAAGCTGGCGTTGGTCACCGAATTGTCGTCGGTGTTGGTCGTGGTCGAAGCAGTCGCCGCGCGTGTCTTGATCAGTCCCGCGCCGCGCGCATAGGCGTTGAGATCGCGTTCGGACTTTTCCAGCTTTACCTTGGCGTCAGCCAGCTGACCCTGGATGAATTCGCGCGCATAGTCTGAACTGTCATAGCGGCGCTGAAGGTTGGCCTGAATATATTCCGCCGCCCAGGTATTGGCGACTTTCGCCGCGAAATAGGGATCGTGCGCGGTAAACGAGATAGACGCCAGGCGCGAGTTGTGCGGCAGCTTTCCATCTTCGGCCTTGAGCAGGATCTTGAGGACGTCTTCTTCCTGCTCGCGCGGGGTTTTGACGCTGCTCGACTTGTGTTTGCCCATGAGCTTGTAGAAATCGGGATTGCCGATCAGGTTGAGGCGTTGCGCAACACGCTGGGCCAGCGCCCGGCTGTTGATGATTTCAAGCTGTGTCGAGAGAAAGCGTTCGGTTTCCATCCCGGATGCAATCTCGGCCATGGAGCTGTCCTCGTCGGCGGACTTGCCCAGCACTTGCGCGCTCTGGTCATTGATCTGCACTGTGGTGACCGCAGTATATCGGGGCGTCATGAGGATCGTCACAACGACAGCCGCAGCGAGCGAAAACGCGAAGATGACTGCAATTATAACGGCATTGGCGCGAATGATGATCAACAGTGCGCGCAAGTCAAAAGTCTGGTCTTCTTGTTCCAGAGCCAGACTTTCACCATAGCCATAATTGTTCGCAAGCGTGGCCGTGGCGCCTCGCTCAGCCGCGATGTTCTCTTGTTCGTACTGCACGGCCACCCCGTATTTCAGAGTTTTTGGAAAATCGTGGACAGGAGATATACAGCCTGCAGCGCATCACGATAGATTGACTTGGTCTGGGAGAACCCGACAATGACGGTATCGCCTGGCAGGATTTGCGGGTCTGGATCGAGACCGCCGCGCAGGCGTTGAAGATTGAAGCGGGCGGCATAGCGATCGCCGTTTTTCACGCGCAACACGATGATGTCGCCAAGGGATGCAATTCTGGTCGGGCTTTCCGCCAGAGCGATCGTGGACAGCAGCGTCGTATCCGGAGTGATCGGATAGACGCCGGCTTTCGTCACCTGGCCTTCAACCGAGACCGTGCGCTGCACAGGCGATGAGATGTTGAGCGCGACTTCGGGAAAGCGGACGCCCTTGGTGTGCAGCAACT
>NZ_JARLJK010000076.1:0-1094 GCF_031291215.1 Silvimonas sp. | reverse complement strand
CGATCCAAACCGCCTGAAATTGTAGCCACGCCACAGACCTTTGGCACGGAGATCAAAATGGCTGGCGACACGACAGACGGTCACAAGGGCGGCAACCCTTGGCACGACCCGAAATCAGGACGGTTTACGTCTGGTCCGACGTCAGGATCGGCAGAGCCGAACAATCCGCCAGGAAATAATGGAAACGAAATTGTCGTTACAGCGCCGCGTTTTCGAACGCAGGGCGATCGGCCTTCCGCTGGGGCACATCATTTGCCGCCAGAGCAGCTATTGGCGGCAATCAAGCAAACGGGATTGCTGAGTTTGCGAATTGCAGAATTGCATGCCGAACATGCGGCCGATTTTCGCGACACCCTCATCAAGAAATACGGCTTGCCCGCACCGCTCGCAGCAGCGCTGGCGGCCAACGCAGAAATGGAGAGTGGTCTGGATGCATCCGTTACGCAAAGCGGCAAGAACGGTAAGGGCCATGGCTTGTTTCAACTGCCCGACCCAGCGCGCAAGGCGTCGTTCAAACAATTCAACGGAGGAAAAAGCCTTGAAAAATCCAACGCAGATCAACAAATCAAATATCAGCTTTATGAATTGGCCCATAGCGAGCAGCGTACATTTGCGTTGGCTCAGCGGGTTGGATCCGATGCAGCCAGACTCGCGGCGGGCTATTCTTATTATGTCGTAAGACCCAAGAAAAATTTTCGGGATTCTGCCGATAGATATGCGGTTGCACGGGTGCTCGCTAAAATTCCAATCAAATGAAATTCTTGAACGTTACGGAATTTTGTGGGCGTCAGAACAACGCATCCAGTGGTTATCCGCCTCAATTGGGTCCATCTTCTCTGAGTCCCAGCACCAGCCGAGGTGGATCAATTTCAGGAGAATCCGGCTGCGTTCCAAGCATGCCCACCCATTTGCATCACCTCCGGGTGCCCGGCAGATGTCGTCAAGCGCGTCATCCCTGCGAATCAGCGCCTTGATTTTGGCACTCATCTGCGGAGGCTGCTTTGCCAAAGCCGCCGCTGGGCAGTCCGCTGCACCGATCATGAAAAGCGTAAGCATGGGAAATATCAGCCGATTGCGCACGGCATCCCCCTCAT
>NZ_JARLJK010000075.1:0-1365 GCF_031291215.1 Silvimonas sp. | reverse complement strand
TATCCGGCCTCTACGTTGAGCGCCGTCGCACTCGGGCCATAATGGAATCTGCGCGCTTGCTCCAGAACGCCCTATCGGCCTTGTCTTTGATCTTTCGACAGAGGGCCTATTCATTAGGCTGGTGATGCAAGCGCCGGTTTGACCTGTTTGCCATTACTCTTCAACTGCTTCGCAATCGCTGCTGGAAAGCTGCCTTTCTTGTTTCTTCCGATGTTGCTCGCTGCTTCGTCTTACTGTCTAACTATTTGCGTCATTCGTGACGGCGCCACGGTACATTTCCTGTCGACTCAACACCGCCCAGGCGATGCGTGCATTCTTGTTCGCCAGCGCTACCGTGGCGATGTTGCGATTGCGTCTGGTGGCAAGCGTATGTGCCCATCGGCTGCGTCGATCCTCTTTGCTGGCACTGCTGTTTAAGGCGGCTCGCGCGCCGTGAATTAGCAGCGTCCTTAAATACGTGTCGCCACGCTTGCTGATATGTCCCAACCTTTCCTTGCCGCCACTGGAGTGTTGGCTCGGTACCAGGCCCAGCCAAGCTGCCATGTTTCTGCCATTGGCAAACTGGGTGGCATCGCCCACTGCCGCCACGAGGGCGCTGGCTGTGATCGGCCCGATTCCTTCTATGTCGAGTAGGCGTTGAATACGCTCGTCGCCCTTTGCAGCCGCTTGGATGCGCTTGTCATGTAGCTCCACCCGGTCGTCGGTCTGGCGTAGTTCCTGTGCCAATTCAGCCAACAATGGTTTCATGCTTGCCGGCAGTTTTTGCTCTTCGTCGTCCAACAGCAGCGGCAATGCTCGCCTTAACTGCCCGATCCCGGTCGCCAGCACGATGCCGAATTCCGACAGTAATCCGCGAATCTCGTTGCTCAACGCTGTCCTGACCTTGACCAGCCGGCTTCGGATGCGGTGGTCGGCCTGCATCGCTTGCTGTTCTTCCGACTTGATCGCAACGAAGCGCATGCCGGGCCGGCTCACCGCTTCGCAAATCGCTTCGGCATCGTTGGCGTCGTTCTTGCCGCCTTTGACGTAAGGCTTGACGAACTGGCAGGCCATCAGTTTGACGGTATGACCGTACCCCATCAATACCCGAGCCCAATAGTGCGACCCGCCGCACGCTTCCATACCGATTAGGCAGGGTGGCAATTCCTTGAAAAAACGATGCATCTGCTCGCGGTTGAGACGCTTGCGCAAAACAACTTGCTCGTGGCTATCAACTCCATGCAACTGAAACACTTGCTTTGCCAGATCGATCCCAATTCGTTTAATATTCATTTGGACTCCTCCTCTGTTTGCTGATTTCGGTTAACCCCTCATCAGTTTGGCACATAGATGCCGTAGGGGGAGGAGTCCATTCCATTGCCCTAC
>NZ_JARLJK010000008.1:0-12984 GCF_031291215.1 Silvimonas sp. | reverse complement strand
GACGAAGACCGGGCAACCGTGCCAAGGGACGCAAGCACAGAGCGGGCGGGTATAGCTTAGTGGTAAAGCCCTAGCCTTCCAAGCTAGTTATGCGGGTTCGATTCCCGCTACCCGCTCCATCCCCCCATCCCAATCCGTCCGATACTGTCTGGACAAAGCGCGGAAATTCCCCATAATTCCGGGAGTTTTGGCCGATAGCATCCAACCCTGTCCGACGACAGCCACCCCGCACTGGGGGCATTTTCGGGGGGCACTTCGCCTTCGCCCAATGCGATGCCCCCACCATTGGGGGCATTTTGATCGGAGGGCGGGATAAAATGGCACTTACAGATGTCACGATCAGAAATGCAAAGCCCGGCCTCAAGCCCAGAAAGCTCGCCGACTCGGGCGGGCTTCACCTGCTGATCAGTCCTGCCGGAGGGAAGCTCTGGCGGCTGAAATATCGGTTTGATGGCAAAGAGAAGCAGCTGGCAATCGGCCCATATCCTGACATCAGCCTGAGCGAGGCTCGAAAGCGCCGGGATGAGGCACGTGCCCTCTTGGCCGGTGGGAAAGACCCCAATCGCGAAAAGAAGCGCGACAAGGTGAAAGCCAAAGCAGAGGCGGAAAACACCTTCAAGGCTATCGCCATCGAGTATTGCGACAAGCGAAAACGGGATGGCGAGAAGGGCTGGAAACCAAACACCGCGACTCGCAGCGAATATCTGCTGAGCCTCTTGTACCCTTCGATTGGCGGGATACCCATTGGCGAAATTGAGCCGGCCGAACTCTTGGAGGCAGTCCGCAAGATCGAGAAAAAGGGCAATCTGGAGAGCGCCAGCCGAACACTGCAATTGGCAGGCATGGTCTTCCGCTATGCCGTGTCGACTGCGCGTCTGCGCTCGGACCCGACTCGCGACCTCAGGGGAGCCCTGATGACACCCAAGGTGAAGCACTACTCTGCGATCACCGAAGCCAGCAAGGTGGGTGCGCTGCTACGAGCGATTGACGGATACGATGGTCAGGGCCTGACCAAACTTGCGCTGCAAATCGCCCCTCACGTCTTCGTCCGGCCCGGCGAACTGCGGCATGCCGAGTGGGAGGAGATCAATCTGAAAGATGCAGTGTGGGAAATCCCCGCCAAGAAGATGAAAATGGGAAAGGCCCACCAGGTGCCTTTATCTCAACAGGTCGTGAAGCTGCTCGAAGAAGTGCACCAGGCAACCGGTCCCACTGGATATGTATTTTCGTCCATTCGCACCCGAACCCGCCCTATGAGCGAAAATACGCTCAATGCGGCGCTGCGCCGACTTGGCTACACCACCGATGAGATGACCGCCCACGGTTTCCGTGCGATGGCATCGACACTGCTTAATGAAAGCGGGAAGTGGCATCCCGATGCAATCGAGCGCGCACTGGCCCACAGCGACAACGACAAAGTTCGTGCTGCGTACCATCGCGGCCCGCATTGGCAGGAGCGAGTCAAAATGGCCCAGTGGTGGTCCAACCACCTCGACCAATTACGGAAAGGCGCAGACATCGTGCAGTTTCCGGAGGCTGGGGCGGCGTGACGGTTCGCCCAAGTTAGGCTGCCCAGATAATCGAACAAATGTTAAGAATGTTCGCGTATCACCTCAGAGATATGAGTGGTAGCGAAATACAGTACGCCTATAGCGAATTTTTTGGCCGGATATTACCTATATCTGCGCCCCTTGGGTCGTATGTGCCTATTGTTTCGGCCATCTCTTGGACACTCTTTGGTTGTTTTGCTGATGCTGGAATGCTGCGTATCGTGCTCGATTGTGCGTGCCCCGAGACGTATAGTGAAGCTCTGCGAGATTTAAACTCAGCAACAAGTCGATTTATATTTTATGGTGCTGCGGGATATTTTCCTCTTCGAGGAAGATATGTAAGTGGCGGCGAAGTCAGCGAAAAGACCTTTGTCGACACAAAGATACCAGCCGATGCCCTGCATGAGTTTGGGCAGATTGATCTGGGTATGGGCGCTTTGAGGCGAGGACGGCGCTTTGCTTTAACCCATCCACACGAAGAGTATTTCAAGCGGCCACATGGCCAGCAAGACGAGGGCTTTTATGACGTGCGGGTCGAATATGACAGGTTAATTGAGGCCTTCTCGTTCCATGGCTTGCCCAAGCGCCGCGGTCGACCGAAAGACAGTGGTAGTTTTGCAATTGATGACGAGCTGCTTTTCAGACATGTCGACCTCCTCATCCAAGACGGGAAGGCCAAGACGGCAACAGGCGCTGCCAAAATTCTAAAAGATCAAATTTCCGGAAAGGGGCATGAAGTATCTAGGATCGAGAGATTTGTGAAAAGGTATATGCGTTCAAAGCTGCTATCGTCCACAACGCCGAACGAAAGTCGCTAATTTAAAACTGAAGCGCTTTTCATGATAATCTGATATTGATCGTCGGTGTACATACGCTGTCGAGGAGCACTGATGATGAATACCAAAATTATACCTCCGAAGGTTAGTTACTCCATTCGTGAGGCTTGTCAGGCGACGAGCCTCAGTCGCAGTTCGATTTATGTGCACCTAAAAGCAGGTCGGTTGCGCTCTGTTCAGGTTGGGGGCCGCCGGATCATCCCCGCCGATGCTTTGCAGGCCTTGATTTCGGGTCAATCCAATTGAGTCTCGATCAAAGTTCATATTCTGGAGGTTTGCAATTAATTGCTTGTGGATCGGGGGCCTGCTCAACGATGGGCATACCCCTACCACCTCATGTTAACCACCCTGTGCGATACGTCGAATTCAACCCCGGCGACTCACAGGACGTTGATGGTGACGATCAAAATCCCCGTCAAAAAGAAGGTCACGTCAGGGGTCACTTCTAACCAGAAGGAAACCTGGGGGGATAAACCCAGTGCAGAGCATGAAAACACACCCTCACCGGCATTGGCCCAGGATAAGAACGTATCCGTACCAATCCCGTTTATTGACCGCCTGTCGGTGGTGGCTGAGATCACGGATAAGGCACTTGCGTACGCGGTTCATCAGGCTGTTTGGGCAAACCATGAAGCCAAGGATGATTTCAAGGCCACACAGAAGCCGAATGGCTTCAAATGCGCATGGAAGTTGGCTCTCCCATCGCTGCTGAACTCAAAGTTCTGGCCGCACCTGTCATACGCCTACGACAATACGAACGACGGCATCTCTTTCGCAACCAAGCTGCGACTGGAATTCGTGCCCGTTGATCTTGGGGCACAGGGCATGGTGGAACTGGATGCTTTCCTTGGGTCGAATATCGAAGGAGGCTGGTCCTACTTTATCGACCACGGCCATGTGACGCGACTCGACGTGACAGTTGATTTTCCTACGCTCACCATGCAGGATTTCCACTATCTTCATCCCCAAGGCCTGACCGTTAAGGAATGGCGGCAAAACGGGGCATTGGAGACCTTCCAAGCCGGTAAGCCCGCAGGACATCATACGATGATTTATGATCGAGCGGCAAAAAGGAAGACGAAAAACTCAGAAAAGCCCGGCAAGGTCGGTGTCCGGATCGAGCGGCGCCTGAAAAAGGTCAAATTCCCGCTCAAGGATTTGGCCAGCTACAAGAACCCATTGGCGGAGTTTGCTCTGGTCGAACGGTGCCCAGGACCACCCCCAGGCGAAGCAAAGCGATACATTTGGGACTTGTTCATGGCTGCCGCCAACCAGACCTCGCTGACCCACGCGCTCGCCTTGTTGCCAAAGGAAAAGAAGGCCCTTTATCGGCAACACATGCAACAGCACGTGCAGCCCTGGTGGAAGCCAGAGGAAAGTTGGGCACACTGGCCAACAATGCTCAAGAAAATGATGCTCACCCTTTAATAGCGGAGTTTCTGTAATCCTCGCTGCGTGCCTTGATCAGGATTTCGGTTTATCAGTTGTCAGCTTTGCACCCAGCGTGCTGATTGGGCAGAAAGGAGGTCCTATGGCGGAGCGCAGCGGCAAAACTGCATATCCCAGAATTGGGATTTGGTACGATGATATAGCGGGCGACATTCATTTGAGCATTCCCGGCCATGGCCTGTCGACGATAAACGGAAACCCGGATAGCAAGCGCGGCAACCCGCATTTGTTCAATAAGCTAGCAAAAGCATTGCGTGATGAAGGGAAACCCCATCCGGCGATCATTGAGGATTGGAAAAAGGCCTAGAGGCCCCCGTGGGTATCAGCGTCCATCGGCACGAACTCCGTTGGCTGCATTTTGATAACGTGCGCGCAATCATCAGCATGCCAATTGGGCTCTGAAGCACGAGTCGTTTGCTGTGGACGGGAAATCTCGCCATAAAGGTTGTCTTTCAGGGAGGTTAGAGGTTGGCGAGCCAGGGCACTAACCGCAAGGTTGAAGATGACGCTGTTCGACAAGCGGTCATGAAGCTCTTCGACGATACCCGCCGCAGGCTTGTCGAAACTGGAACGCGGAACCGTCTGGTTCATGTCAACCGCGCCAACACACGCGGCAATGTGCTGAACATCCAGAACGAACGATCCAATGACGTCTACGATATTTTGTCGCGTGGCAAGATCATGCGGTTCCTGGCAACAGGAAGTGACCGAGCAGAAGATCGAGGGCAGTTTGCGCTACCCGACGCGACCGTCCAGTATGACGACGACGGTCACTACACCGACGACCAGCTCGAAACGCGACTTGGGCCTGACGCACTCCAGAAGAAGCTGCTGAAAATTGCGCGTGAGGCGCAGACTGCGGAGGAAGAGTCCGGCGTCAATATGCTCTATCTCGCGATGGGCTTCTTGACCTGGTTTGAAGACAAGGTTTCGAACGTGCCGCGCGAAGCCCCTTTGGTACTTCTACCCGTTGAACTCAAGCGCAACGCTCGCACGTCTACTTATGACATCCGTGCCCGAGATGAGGACGCGCTGACCAACCTGCCGCTTCAGCAACGGCTGAGGGACGATTTTGGGATTGACCTCCCCGAACTCGAAATTGGTGAGGATTGGAGGCCGTCCGATTACTTCGCCCAAGTTGCAGACGTCACTGCGGCTCGTAACCGTTGGAAAATCGACCCTGACGCCATCCAGCTTGGCTTTTTCAGCTTCAACAAGCTGCTGATGTATCGAGACCTCGCCATTGACGCTTGGCCGGATGACGCGCTTGCTGATCATGCACTGACTAGGGGGCTGCTGTACGAGGGTTTCGAGCGCGAGGAGCCGCTGTTCGGATCAGACGACCGTTTGGATGATGTGCTCCCGCCAGACAAGTTGTTCCATGTCGTTGATGCGGATGCTTCCCAGGCGAAAGTTATCGAAGAGGTTCGGGCAGCCAGAAACCTTGTCGTTCAGGGCCCGCCGGGAACCGGTAAATCCCAGACGATCACCAACATCATCGCGGCAGCCGTTACCGAAGGGAAACGGGTCTTATTCCTCGCCGAAAAAATGGCAGCACTGTCGGTCGTGCACGATCGGCTGGTAAAGGTTGGACTTCGCGATGTGTGTCTCGAACTTCATTCAAAGGGTGCGAACAAGAAGTCGGTGCTCGGAGAGCTTGCCCGTACGCTGAACCAAGCCAGTGCAAAACCCCAGCCGCCTGGTCCGCCTGAGGCCTTGAAACAGAGTCGTGATCGCCTGAATGATCTAGCTGCGGCCCTGCATCGCCCGATTGGCAATACCGGAGAAACGGCTTTCAGTGTGTTGGGCCGGCAATCGCATTTCATTGGCAACGGTTATCCCGCACCCCGCCTGAACACCGAAATCCTGTCTTCAATGACACGGGAGGCGGAAGCTAACTTGGTGGCAGCACTTGAGGAATACGGCACCGTCATAGAGTCAGAGGGCGGTGCCGTACCTCACCCGTACGAGGGCACCCGCAATCTCGACATCCAACCTGTTGATTTGGCGCGGTTGGCGGCAATGTTGTCCACCGCGCGATCGGCATTGTTGGCGCTCGCGAAAACGATGCGCGAGCCGCTTGAAGGTCTGTCGCTCACCGAAACGCCGACTTTCGACGCAAGCGGCCACATCACCAATGTCCTTGAACGGCTGGAAGGGCTTCCGGCTGATGGCAGTGACATCGCGCAAGCCATCCTGAGCGCACCGGACATTGCCCATCTCTTGGAAGCACTCCAGGCTGGTGCATCGTGGCGCGAAGCACATGACGAGGCGGCTGCATTGTTCATTGATGCCGCATTCATGTCGTCGGCTGTTCATCTGCGAGGTCCACTTTCGGCGGGGGCTAATTCGTTTTTTGCACGGTGGGGTAGCCGCTACCGGGATGCTTCGCGAGAGTTAGCGGGTTTGCTCAGAGAGCGCCTGCCGAAGACTGCAGCCGAACGTGTAGAACAAGTCGATCGCCTGGGGCACGTGGCGGCTCTGAAGTCGAGTTGGGAGAGTGACGAGGCCTACTGCAGTCGCGTCCTTGGTGATGCCTGGCGGGGTCCGAAAACCGATTTTGCCAGATTGATTGCAATCGGCACCTGGTGCCTCCGTCTTACCGGTGCGCCGATGGAATTGGACTGGGGCATGGCCATTAGCCTCGCCAAGCGTCCCGATGCCATCGCGACAATGCGAAAAGCCCTGCGGGAAATTGAGCCGGTTGCCCGCGCCAGCATGAACGAAGTGGCCAATCTGCTCGATCTCGATCCTGCCACGTTCGGGGTGGAGGCGCTTGAAGCGGTTGATCTGAACATCATGGCCACCCGTTTCGGTACATTGGCTGGCGCGACGAGCCGCTACTCGTCATGGGCACGACGCGCTCGCCTTCAAAAGGCTCTGGTGTCGGCTGGCTTGTCAGAGTTGGAAGCGCGGATGCGACTTGGCGACCTGACTGGCACTGTTGCCGCGGTTGAACTGCGCTTTGCCCGAGCAGAATGCCTTTGGAAGCTAGCGCTTGCTCAAAACCCTGATCTGCGGGGTCTGGAACACGAACGCCGCCACGACCTGGTCGCTACCTTCACTGCGCTGGAGCGTCAGAAGCTGAAGGACAACGTGACCAGCATTTTGGCAGGTCATCTTGGGCAGGTGCCGCAAGGCGCGATGGGTGAGATGAGGGTAATTCGCGGCGAGATTGGGAAGAAGAGGGGCCATATCGCCTTGCGGCGGCTCTTTGAAAGGGCCGGCACCGCCATCCAACGCATCAAGCCCGTCTTGTTGATGAGCCCCATTTCGGTTGCGCAGTTTCTGCCCGCAGGAACGATCTCTTTCGACCTGTTGGTGATCGACGAGGCCTCCCAGGTCCGTCCTGAAGATGCCATCGGCGCAATCGCGCGGGCAAGCCAGATCGTGGTCGTGGGAGACAAAAAGCAGCTTCCGCCATCCTCATTTTTCGATCGTTTGTTGGCAGACGATGAGGATGAAAACGAAGGTGACGATGAAGATGCAGGGCCGAACCTGTTAGGTGGTGCCGCGACGATCGCGTCGATGGAAAGCATTTTGACTCTGTGCGAGGCACGTGGCCTTCCGGGGCGCATGCTCAAATGGCACTATCGTTCGCGTGACCCTTCGCTGATCGAGGTCTCGAACCATGAGTTCTATGAAAGCGACCTGGTCCTGCCGCCGTCGCCATTGCAGAAGGACCCGGCTTACGGTCTTTGCTTCACGCGCGTCGATGGCGTCTATGACAAGGGCGGAAAGCGGGACAACCGCAAGGAAGGCGAGGCGATCGTTGATCGTGTCGCCGCTCATGCGCGGGCCAATCCGTCTCAGTCACTTGGTATTGTGACGTTTTCCTTTGCGCAGCGAAATCTCATCACGGAACTGCTGGAGTCACGACGTCGGCGCGACACGACCTTGGACGAATTTCTGCGAGAGGGTCAGGCTGAAGACCCGTTCGTAAAAAATATCGAAAACGTCCAGGGCGATGAGCGCGATGTCATCCTCATCAGCGTCGGATATGGCCCAGCAATACAGGGCGGCCGATTGAGCAGCATGTCATTTGGCCCCGTCAACGGTGAAGGCGGGGAGCGGCGTCTCAACGTACTGTTCACCCGCGCCCGCATTCGTTGCGAGATTTTCGCTTCCTTTGACCCCGGTGATATTGATCTAAGCCGCACAAAGGCGGAGGGGCCGCGCATACTGAAGCGTTTCCTTGAGTTCGCCAAAAATGGTCGGCTCGATGAAAGTTCGCCGACCGGGGCGAATGCGGACTCGCCGTTCGAAGAGGATGTTGCCAACGTCATTCGCGGAGCGGGATTTCTGGCTGATCCACAAGTCGGATCGGCAGGTTTCCGAATTGATCTGGGTGTCCGGCACCCTGACAAGCCAGGCACCTATATCCTGGCGATCGAATGTGATGGTGCAACCTATCACAGCGCCCTTTGGGCACGGGAGCGTGACCGGCTAAGACAAGAAGTGCTCGAACACCTTGGATGGCATTTCCATAGAGTCTGGAGCACAGACTGGTTCTACAATCGGAGTGCTGAAATCGAACGGCTTCGCACAGCCTTGTTCGCAGCACACGCAAGAGCCGCGCAGGGATTAAAAATCGACGGGGCAAATAAGCCCCGCACTGGCGCTCCCAACCGCCCGGCGGACGGTCCACCAACCATCATCGAAGTCCCAGAGGCTGTGGAACGGCAAATGCCGCCGTACCGGCGAGCTGTGTTCCCGGTCCGAAGCTCAGTTGAGCCCCATGAAGCCTCCGTTTCTGTGCTGGCCGACTTGGTCCGGAAAATTGTGGAAGCCGAAGGTCCCATCCACGTCGAAGAGGTATCGCGTCGCGTAGCCGCCTGCTTTAATAAGGAAAAAGCTGGTTCAAGGATATTGGCGGCGACCCGGACTGCTCTCGCGCGCGCCCAGTCTGGGAACAAGGACCTGCTGTCGAATGGTTCGTTCTGGTTTACCCGTGCGCAAGCCGATGAACCTCCTGTTCGCGATCGGTCAGCGGAAGCAGGGGCGACCTTGAAAGCCGACAACATTTCGCAACTGGAAATCGAGGCCGCATTCAAGATAGCCCGTGAGGACAATGCCGGTTGTGATGACGCAGACCTGATACGCACCGCAGCTCGTCTGCTGGGGTTCAAGCGCGTTGGCCAAGAGTTGCAGGCGCGGATTTCTACGTGCCTCTAATTTCGCTGTTGAAGTCCAAGTCGAGGACGTCTTTCGATGCCGGGAGGGGGCCCCTAATTTGCAATCAATTGCACAGACCAGAGCGACTTTAGCGGATCGGCATCCTGCCGTGCCGTGTTGCTCTGGAACACGCCCGACAAGTTGACGTAGCCTATATAGGGATTGCGCACGGAGTCAGTTTTGCGAAGATCGACCGACACTCCTATGTTCTTCGACAAGCGACAAGCAGCAAACTCGCCCCCTGGGCATTGGATGACGAACGTCTCTTGGTTCTCCACAATCCGCTTCCGGGTTGCGCGCAGCGCTTGTACCCCATTTATGATGGACTGCTGGCTGGGCTGTGCGTGGGCCAATGCGGGTACAGCAAACGAAAGCAGAGCGATGCGAGCCACGAAATGGTGGTGCACAAAATGCTCCTGATGAATTTGCGGAACTTGAATGACGCGGTGTCGATCATTCGGCGTTCAACGCGCGCAGCATGGTGGCGATGGCTTCGACCAGATCGTCCTGATGCTTGGGCAGAAACTGGTCGATCCTCGGCGCGGACCTGCCGTCCACACTCACATACCTGGTGGAGCCCGTGCTGATTTGCCCACCGATCAACCTGGCAAGAGTCTCGAAGTAAGGGCGCCAGATGGTTTCCGGTACAGAGCCTAGGTTGGGGTCGGTCCAGAATTTGCCGGTCTTAGTAATGTAGCCGAAGTTCACCGGCTTGGGCAGGTTCGGCAAATCGGCTTTAAGGTTGAGAGCTGCCTTGAGGTCAGGGTACACGCCGAGCGGTTCGAGTGCCGCAAGAAGCGCGCGGATGGCATCCGGCATTTTGGGCGCGCGCTGGCCAAGGCTCTCCCAGAAATCTGATGAGCTGATTGTCTGCGGTCCAGTCTGTCGGTCTGGAGCGACCGGCTTTACGACGATTTCGCCTTGTTCGATCGTAACCATCCGGTGAAGACCACCGTTGATGCACTTCACTGATTTGGCGAATGCAGGATTGACGATTGTTCCGAGAGAAGCACTTGTCCTCGATTATGATTTTAGGCAAAGCATCCATATGTAAAGGGTTCGAATTATGACCGATCAGAGTCCATCCTACCTAACTCGTAGCGCTGGATTGGTGGTGGGGCTTATCGCGGCCGCAACATTTTTTATTTTTGTATATGCTGGAGAGGTTGAGCGCGGAAAAATTGCGGCATTTTCGATGGCTGCGGTTTTAGCCTCAATGAGGATTTCATGGGATTATCGCCATGAAAAAATATTCTGGCTGTTAGCGTCCATTTTTTTCGCCCTACACGTCGCCCTGATTTTTCTGATAAGCTGGAATCCCGAGCGCAACCCGGCGATGATATTTGCTCCATTTGCTATCGCTGACATATTTCTTGAAGTTTTTTTATACGAATTTTCGGCCAAAAAACTTGGTTGGCAGTCAGTTAGGTAGGATTTTTCGTTCGTGCCCGAAGCCGCAGTTTCTGAGGCCCAGGACATCAAGCTTGCCGCGTTTGCCGGTTCCAAGGAAGCAAGTCAGCAAGCTTGCTGACCGGACATTCAGCAATGCGAGCCAGTACGTCTGCCAGCCAAGCTTGCGGGTCGACATCGTTGAGACGGCAGGTCTGGATCAGCGAATAGACGATGGCCGCGCGCTGCCCGCCACGATCCGAGCCGCAGAACAGCCACGCTTTCCTGCCCAGTGGCACACAACGCAGCGCCCGTTCGGCGGCGTTGTTGGTGAGGCAGACCCTGCCATCAGTGAGGAACAGGCTGAAGCCAGCCCAGCGCCGCAACATGTAGTTGATCGCCTTGGCCAGATCATGATGGCGCGACAGCTTCGCCAGTTGTGCGGTCAGCCATGTGTGCAGTTCGGCCATGAGCGGCGCGCTCAATGCGTGGCGAACGGCAAGCCGCTCGTCGGCGCTCTTGCCGATGATGGTCCGCTCGATCTCGAACAGTGCATCAAGCCGTTGCACCGCCTCCAGCGCGATCGGGTAGATCTGACCAGTCTTCTCGCCACGGCTCTTCTTGCGCGCCGCGCCTTCCACATCGGCCAACTCGAAGAATTTGCGCCGGGCGTGCGCAAAGCAGCCAGCCTCGAGGATCAGGCCCGCCTTGCGGTCTGCCGCATAGAGCTCATTATAGCCGGCAAAGGCGTCGGCCTGAAGAATGCCGGACCAGGTCGCCAGATGGGCCTGCGGATGTTCGCCGCGCCGGTCGCGCGAATAGCGGAACACGACTGCCGGCGGATCGGCGCCGCCGAATGGGCGGTCATCGCGCACGTAGTTCCATAGTCGCCCGGTATCGGTCTTGCCCTTGGCCATGACCGGCACGGTGGTGTCATCGCCATGAAGCCGCTGGGCAGCAAAGACATGCGCTTCGATCAACTGGAAGATCGGCATCAGTGCAAAACATGCTGCGCCAACCTGGTCGGCCAGCGTTGACACGCTGATCGGCACGCCTTCGCGCCCGAAACGTTCGGCCTGCCGGTTGAGAGGCTGGTGTTGGCCATACTTCTCGAACAGCACCATGGCGAGGAAGCTGGGGCCAGCCCAGCCACGCGGGACGACATGGAACGGCGCCGGTGGCTGCGTGATAGTCTCGCAATCACGGCAAGAGAATTTCTCCCGCACCGTTTGAATGACCTTCCACGCGCGCGGGATCACTTCCAGCGTCTCAGTCACATCCTCGCCCAGCTTCGACAAGCGGCTGCCGCCGCAGGCCGGACATGTGCATGGCGCCGGGACAACGACGCGCTCACGCGGCAGGTGTTCGGGGAATGGCTTGCGTGAGGGGCGCTTGCGGTCAAAGGCGGCAACCGAGGTCGCCTTTTCTGCAGCCGCAGCCGCAATCAGAATGTCCTCGGCTGCGTCTGCTTCGAGGTCACCGAGTTGCAGTTCCATCTGGTCGAGCAGACGACGGGTGCGTTCGGCGCTGGGGCCATATTGTTCGCGCCGCAGCTTGGCGATCTGCAGCTTGAGATGCGCGATCATCGCTTCGGTGGCGCTGGCTTGTGCCTGCGCATTGGCCAACCTTGCCTCGGCATCGGCGGCCCGCTGGGTGGCAAGATCGGCCTGTCGCGTCGCCGCCAGCACCAGCGCCTTGAGCGCTTCGATGTCGTCCGGCAGGGGCGAAACGGCCGTGTTCATGGGGCTGATGGAATCACACAATCGGCCAAAGCCAAAGCAGAAAATGCGCTGAAAACCGCCGATATTGCGGGATTATCCGGCACTCTGCGGGCGGGCGGTATGCTGCGGGTTGCGCCAGTCGATCCCTTCGAGCAGACAGGCCAATTGTGCAGGCGTCAGCGAGACCATGCCGTCCTTGGCCGAGGGCCAGATGAAGCGACCTTTCTCCAATCGCTTGGCGTAGAGGGACATGCCGACGCCGTCGTGCCAGATGATTTTGACCAGCGCGCCGGCCCGTCCGCGGAACACGAAAAGATCGCCGTCGTGGGGATTGCGCTGCAGGCCCTGCTGCACCAGCAACGCGAGGCCCTGCATGCCTTTGCGCATGTCCGTGTGCCCCATCGCAATCCACACCCGCGCCGTCGAAGGGATCACCGCAGCGCCTTCAACGTTGCTGCTACCAGCGCCGCCGGCGCAGTTGGAAAAATAGTCATGCGCACTTTGTTGTCCACTTCCACCACAATGGCAGGTGATCGTTCCGAAGCCGAATGCTCGACACCGCCAACATCGACCACGGCCTCAGCGAACTGTGGCCCTGCGATCTGGGGGCGCAGCTTGTTCCGCCAGGTGTAGATCCGTGCCGTCGAAATATCATGCCGCCGCGCAACGTCAGCAACGCACGCGCCCGGCGCCCCAGCCTCTGCCAAAATCCGCAGCCGTTCCTCGTCAGTCCACCGCCGCCGACGCTCGGGCCCTGACATCACCGTAATCTGCCGCATTAACCGCTCCTGAGTGCGCTCTCGAGAGCGTCCTTAAGAGCGTTCGCTCGGGACCGGGCAAGGCGGGGCACGCCGGATGGGTACG
>NZ_JARLJK010000074.1:0-2268 GCF_031291215.1 Silvimonas sp. | reverse complement strand
CCCAAAACCCCTGGCAACTCGTAGGCGCAAATCACGGATCGCGCACTTCGTATAATAAATATTATATACGCAACCGAAGCAAAAATAAGATAGCTATAAAATGCTGCGAAGCCTTATCACGCTTGTCTTCCTTTCCCAACTCTGTGCCGCGTTCCTGATCGGCTCGCGGTGCCTCGATCAGGCCTACTGCGGCGACCTCATCATCGAGCAGTTCGTCTGCGAGTCTGGCCAGTGCAAGGGCTCACTTAACAACACGAAGTGCGTTTCTGGTAGCACCACCGCAGCCTGCGCCCAGGGCTACTTTTGCGACTCCACCGGGTTCTGCCGAGCCTGCATGGGAAACTGCTCCTCCTGCACGAGCAGCTCGGCCTGTGTCACGTGTGTCTCGGGCTATTTCTACAACACCGTGACGAAGAGCTGCGACCTGGGCCCGGGCAACTGCACCACCGCCCAATCTGCCAAGGTCTGCACCACCTGTGCTGCTGGCTTCCAACTTTCCAGCGGACAATGCTCTGCCTTGACAGGAAACTGCAAGGGCATCACGGCGGTGAGCAAATGGTGCAAGGAATGCAACGCGGGATATCTCCTGGCAGGGACCAGCTGCGTGGGCGGACCAAGCAATTGTCTAATTCCGAATACGACCACCACGTGCAGCCGCTGCGCCGACCGTTACTACCTCGACATGGCCACGCTCACTTGTCCGTATGGCTCGTGGTGGTGCAGGGTTCCGCTCAACTCTACCTACTGTCTGAGCTGCTTCGACGGCGCCATGCTGGTTAATAATGTGTGTACTTCGCCGATCTGGGGGTGCAAGACTTACACCAGTTCCTCAGTTTGCCAAACCTGCTCTGACGGGTTCTACCTGACCTCTTCCAACACATGTTCCGCCGGGCCCTCCAACTGCAAACTCACAACCGGCAGCACCGTCTGCTACCAATGCTTATCCGGCTATTACTTGTTCAATGACACCTGCACCGCCGGCCCGGCAAACTGCGACTTGCCTGCCAGCGTCACCGACTGTTCTGTCTGTTCCAGCGGCTATTACCTCAATGGGACCGTATGTGCAGTCGGCCCGTCCAACTGCAAGACCGCGTTGTCGGCAACGGCCTGCTCCGTGTGCAGCGGATCCTACTATCTCAGCGCCGGCTCCTGTGTCTTCGGCATATCAAACTGTGCGAACACGGTGGCGAAGCTGGCGTGCAGCGATTGCATGGCGGGGTACTACCTGACCGCAGACTACGCGTGTCTCAAGGGACCGGACAACTGCGCGGTGGCCGCCTCCGCCGCCCTCTGCTCCCAGTGCAAGGACGGATACTACTGGAACGGCGCCGCATGTGTAGCTGTCCCCAGTCACTGTGATCTCGCCGTTCTTAGCGGGGGCGCGGGACTATGCGTCTGGTGCAAGACTGGCTATTACCTGAACACGAACGCAGACCAATGCTTGGCGTGCACTCTATCGAACTGTGCAGCCTGCAGTTCGGACGTCCTGTGCGTAGCCTGCATCTCCGGCTTCTACGTGGGACCGTACGGGAACTGCACCAGGTGTCCGATGCGCGACTGTCTGGCCTGTTCATCCGGCAGTCTCTGCGATGTGTGCAAGTCGGGATACATGTGGAACACCACCATCGGGGAGTGCATGCCCTGTGGCAATGGCTGCGACTTCTGCAGGAACTCGACGAACTGCACATACTGTGCGGACGGGTACTACAAGGACGGGAACGCCGCATGCCAAGCCTGCACCACAGGCTGTACCTGCAACCTGAATAGCACCTGCACCGGCTGTCTTTCGGGCTATTACATGACGGCAACCCTGGGATGCGCTGAGTGCAGTTCCGGCTGCAAAACGTGCACGGGGGCATACGCCGACATGTGCACCTCGTGCGTGGACGACGCCGCGCTGGCCGTTGATGGTAGCAAGAGCGTGGGGAGCTGTGCGTGCAGGGCGGGGTACGCGTTGGACGGAAACACGTCGGTGTGCGTGTATACGGACAGCTTCGGGAGCTGGATGGGTGTGGGCTGGAGTGTGCTCGTTGTTGTGGTCGCGATTGCTATACTCTTCTAATAATATAATGCTGCCCTTCTCACTTCTCTATTCTTGATTGCTTACTGATAAGGAGAGAGAGACTAATTAAAGCAGGAGGGCCCGCCTACTATGCAAGCAAATTTATAATCGCTATGTAGCAACTCAGCGGGACAAAATGAACTGGTCTCGCCCGTTTCGTGGCTGGGGTTTTGGGGTTTTGGGGTTTTGGGGTTTTGGGGTTTTGG
>NZ_JARLJK010000073.1:0-10061 GCF_031291215.1 Silvimonas sp. | reverse complement strand
GCGCGGGCGTGCCTTCGTACCGCGCATAATGGCCGACCAGCATGCCAAGGCTGTTGTCGCGCGCGAGCAACCACGCCTGCATTTCATCAAACCAGGCTTCATGATGCAGCGCGACACCTATAACCCACGCGGCATAGGCGATGAGCGCCACGGCCTGCACAAGGACAATTTGCGCACCATTACCGGCGTTCGGACGAGCGCCGTTCCAATCTCTGCCCACGCGAAAACCCCGACCTGGTGAGCGATAAATCATGAACGAAATTAGCTAACCACGGGTTAAATCCGGTGTGAACCGGCGTGCCGCCAGGAAGCATTTCACCAAAGTTGCGCGCGCACAGACTGTCCGCACATGCTCGGGCATGGCTGAACAAGGAGTGCCAGGGGCACAGATTTCGGGGATTCCGGCGATGGTCCGGTGACGGGGTACACATTGATGCCGAAAAACGGCTGAAACCCGACATGTTCTGGACGCATGAATTTCAAAAGGCCCCCAAAAAAGCCCCCAGACGCGCCGGTTGCCAGCACATTTTCGCAACCGTCAGCGGATTTGCGATCCCCAACCTTGCTATCAACCACGCCTTAAGCCTCATAATGCTATCGACCATGGCGGTAAGAAATGCTCCTCCGCCCACCCCGCCCCACCGGGGGGTAGGTTTGGCTTGTGTTTCGGTGCCGGGTTAGAGGTACCCAGCGAATTTGGCGGCAGAGATACTTGGAGCGGTGGAATGCCAAAGCACTTTTTCGCGCAAACGAGTTTCCAGTCGCCGTTCAGCACCATTCTGATCAACGAACTTCGCGCGGCCCTCATCGATAAACGCTTGGGCGGTAAACGGCCTTCACAGAAGCCGAGACTAGGTCGAGCCCCGTTCTCTAACCAGCTCGTTTCCGTAAAATCACCCAAAGATAAGATAATCTGTTTAGCCGAAGTATGGCGCAAAGAGCATATGCTTGCCGACCTACAGACAGGCGTTCTGATTGCTCATGCGCTTAATGAAAATACAGAAAATTTTCGAACAATTCCAACTTCCTATTGGCATGAAGACTTTGCCGCCAACACATTGAATGGCTATCTGCACGACAATCCAATATCACCATTTATATCCGAGGGCCTCAAGAATGCGCCAGTTTGCATTTTAGATCATGAGGCAAAAACATGGCTTAATAAATATGGCATTACGGAAATCGACAGCGAATTTCCTGACCAGCTTCGCTCCAAGACAGAGCGCACTCGGAAATCAAGGCGTAAAAAGTACAATTGGCCGCAATTCGAAAATAAAGCCCTTGACTATCTGATGGACGAAGGCGGTCTCCGACCAGACTGGCTGCAAGCACATCTTGAGCGAGCGATGCTTGCGTGGTGCAGAGATCACTGGCCGGAAGAGCCATCGGCTCGTTTGGCGCGCGACCATGTCAAAGCCGCGATAAGCCGATTTCATGCAGAGAAGAAGCTGATCGGGCTGGGCACCTTGGGCAATTAACATGATTGCCTAAAGTAGCCGACCCGAACCGGGAAACAACGCAGAACTCCAACCAGCGCCAGACATCGGCGCCCAAAGTTGGAGGTCAACATGATTCCGTTCACAACATCCATTGCCGATGCCAGCCGGGCGCTGAGCCTTGGTCGCACATCCATTTACCTGCTGATCCATGAAGGGCGGCTGGAAACGATCAAGATTGGCCGCCGCAGGCTGGTGAAGGTCGAATCCATTCGGAAGCTGTTGGACGGCGGGCAATGAGTCGGCCGCTGGCGAGCAACGCAGATTCCCTACGTGCAGAAGTCCTCGCTGCACTTCCGATTCTATTGAGGCAATGGCTGCCGGTTGGCGAGCATCGGGGCGACATTTATGTTGCCCTCAACCCCCGGCGGAATGACCGAACGCCCGAGTCATTCAAAATCAACATCCTGACCGGGCAATGGCGGGATTATGCCATCGACGTTGGCGGGGGCGATGCCGTTTCGCTCTATGCCTATCTGTTCACTGGCGGGGATTATCGGGCTGCCATCAAGGCCATTGCTAGCGACCCGGTAGTCATTGCCGCCATAGCCAGCGGCCCAAAAGTACCCCCTGCAAAAACAGCTAAACCGCTAAAGTCGCAGACTGCCACGCTGGCCAAGGTCCGCCAGCTTTACGCCAAGGCTACGGTCTTGGCCAATTCGGCAGCCGAAGTTTACCTTCGCAACCGTGGCCTGCGGCCCACGGCGGCTTGGGACCGTCTACGGGCATCGGCGCTGCGCCACCCGACCGCTGGCGCCTGCCCTGTGCTTATTGCGCCCATAGACGACCCAAACGGGGGGCTGGTCGGTTTGCACCGCACATACCTTACGCCAGCCGGTGCAAAGGCTGCGGTACAAGAGCCCCGGCTTACGCTTGGGCAGGTGCGCGGCGGCGCCATTCGGTTGGGCGCGCCGAAAGAGGAACTGATCATTTGCGAAGGGCTGGAAGATGGCCTGACAGTTTTCCAGCAACTCAACGAGGCAATCCCGGTCTGGGTAGCTGGTGGCGCTAGCTTTCTGCACCAAATGGCCATCCCCGCGTCAGTCCGTCGCCTGACCATCGCTGCCGACAACGACGCTGCCGGACAACGGGCCGCACTACGCGCCCTCGATATATTCGGCGTGGGCGGGAGGGTGGTGCGCGTGATGCGGCCCGAACCGGGCTTCAAGGATTTCAATGATCAGCTTCGTGGCATCAAATCCAAGGATTTTCCAAATGACTGACGACATCAAGAAACAATTCGAAAACGCCGAACCAATCGAAAGGGCGGCGCCGCTCTTGCTTCGCCGAGACACTGCCCCGGCGCAGCCATACCCGGTAAAGGCGTTGGGGAAGCTGCTGTCATCCGCCGCCTATGCCATTATGGACATTGTGCAATGCCCGGACGCCATTGCCGCACAGTCAGTGCTTGGCGCTGCCGCATTGGCGGTGCAGGCGCACATCGACGTAATCCACCCCGCGACAAAGGATCGGCGTCCACCATCACTCTTTTTGATTACCGTTGCCGCGTCGGGGGAGCGCAAAAGCGCTGCCGACAAAATTGCCCTCGATCCCGTTCGGCTCAAGGAAGCCGAGTTGCACGACAGGCACCCTGACGAGATGCGCGCATATAACGACGAGCGCGCCTTGTATGATCGCGAACGTGAGAAGATCATGAAGGGTACTGGCACCAAAGCGGAGAAGAAAATGGAGTTGGCTGCTCTTGGGCCAGCCCCAGTCCCGCCGCTTACACCTGTTCTTGTTGTGAACGAACCGACGCTGGAAGGTTTGCACAAATTGATGGCGCATGGGCAGCCATCACTCGGCCTATTCAACGACGAGGGCGGCGGCTTCATTGGCGGTCATGCCATGGCGGACGATGCGCGCTTGCGCACCGCCGCTGGGCTATCCGACTTGTGGGATGGCAAGCCGGTCAAGCGAACGCGCGGGGGCGATGGAGTTACGGTGCTGCGAGGGCGGAGGCTGGCGACGCATTTGATGGCTCAGCCGGGTATCGCGGAAGGGCTCCTGGCCGACCCGCTTCTTGTTCAGCAAGGGCTGACGTCAAGGTTGCTGGTTGCTGCGCCAGCAAGCATCGCAGGCACCCGAATGCAAAGGGCGCCGAAGCCGGGCACTGAGGCAGCGCTCAAGAGGTATCGCGATGTATTGCTGCGTTTGTTGAATAGGCAGCAACGCCGGGCAAGTCCAAGCGATCCTGCACTTGATCCTCTGCCTATTTCACTTTCCGCCAACGCTGTTGATCTGTGGATTTCATTTGCCGACGAATGCGAGCGCGAGCTTGGCTCTGACGGTCGGCTGGAACCCGTGCGGGGGTTTGGCAACAAGCTGCCCGAGCATGCCTTGCGAATGGCAGCGGTGTTGGAATTGGTGGATAATCCTGCCGCCAGTGAGGTCAGTGCGGGCACGTTTGACCGGGCCGTGACATTGGCGCGGTATTATGCTGGCGAGGCGTTGCGGCTGTTCGAGCACAGTGCTGCGACCTTCGAGCTTCAGCGGGCCGAACGGCTCCTCAAATGGCTGCATGAAGTTTGGGGCAAGCCGCAAGTTGGCCTCTCCCACATCTATCAGAACGGCCCAAACAGCATCCGCACGGCTGCTTTGGCGCGGCAAGCTATTGGCATTCTGGAAGATCACCGCTGGGTCGTTGCGCTGGCCGATGGCGCAAAGATCGACGAGAAACGCCACCGGGAGGCATGGGAGATAATTCCCAAACCATAGGACCGTGCGCACCGCGCACAAACGCTGGCCCGGCAAAAGATCATGCCGGGCCAGCTATTTTGTCGAAATCTCTTTCAACAAAATCTCAGCCTGAGCCAAAACGGTCTGGACCGCTTCATCAGACAAATCGGGCGGGTATCCGTATTTCTTCAGGATGCGTTTGACCAAGACTCGCATACGGGCGCGGGCACTTTCACGCTGGTGCCAATCGACCGTGGCGTTGCTGCGCAACTGTTCCAAAAGCTCGTGGGCGATTAACCGGAGCTTTTCATCGCCCATGGCTTCAAGCGCGCTCTGGTTTTCGGCCAGCGCATCATAAAACGCCACTTCCTCCTGGCTAAGGCCAAGTTCCTCACCTCGCGCACGGGCTGCCTTCATGTCCTTGGCAAGTTCAATCAGTTGCTGGATCATCTCCACGGCGGAAATGGCGCCAGCGTGGTAGCGCGCCACCGCCGCCTCCAGCCGGTTGGAAAACGCCTTGCTTTCAACCAAATTGGTCTTGGACCGGCTGACAATCTCGCCGTTCAGGAGCTTTTTCAGGGCCTCCAGCGCAAGGTTCTTCTTATCCATTTTCCCGATTTCCATCAGGAACTCGTCGGATAGGATCGAAATATCGGGGGACTCAATCCCGGCCACTTTCAGGATGTCGATAATTTCCGAGGACGCCACCGCCCGGTCAACAAGCTGTTGCACGGCAAAGTTGCGGTCTGCCTCACTGATTTTGCCGGTGGCAGTCGTTTTGGCCAATGCGGCCCGGATGGCTTGGAAAAAGCCCACCTCGTCGCGGATGGCGCGGCCTTCGTCGCTTGCAGAGGCTAGGGCGTATGCCCTGGACAGTCCCAGCGCCATGTCGAGATACCGGCGGTGGACACGCTTCTTGTCCTCTGCTGCATGCACCTTGGCGGCTTCGCCCTCCTGCCATTTCAGCACCCAGTCGATGGCGCCGCCAAGGCACATAAGGCGTTCGCGCGGCTGGCCGTGTATCCCCGGTTGATAGTCAAAACCGTGGAATATGTCGCGGATCGCCTCGTACCGCTCCATCATCACGGCGACGGCGGTGGCCTCGTCTATGCCTGTCTTGTCGCGGTCGGAATCGGTATATTGGCCCAGCGCGTTGCGGAGGTTTTGCGCAACGCCGATATAATCGACCACCAGCCCGCCCGGCTTGTCCTTGAACACCCGGTTCACGCGGGCAATTGCCTGCATCAAGCCGTGGCCGCGCATAGGCTTGTCGATATACATGGTGTTCATGCACGGCGCGTCAAAGCCGGTAAGCCACATGTCGCACACGATCACCAGCCGCAGGGGGTCGTCAGGGTTGCGCGCCCGCTTGGCCAGATCGTCCCGCCGCTTCTTTGCCCCGATATGCTGTTGCCAGCCGAGCGGATCAGACGCGGCGCCGGTCATCACGATTTTGACCTTGCCTTCGGCATCGTCGGTGGAATGCCAATCCGGGCGCAGCGCAATAATCTTGTCGTACAGCGCAACGCAAATGCGGCGGCTCATGCACACGGCCATCGCCTTGCCGTTCATGGCCTCTATCCGCGCGTCCAGATGCGCCACCAAGTCAGCCGCAACTTGGCCAAGGCGCTTGTCAGAACCGACCAAGGCTTCGACGGCAGACCACTTGGCCTTCATCTTTTCGGCTTCGGTCAGGGACTCATCTTCGATCAACGCCTCAATTTCCGCGTCGATCAACGGCTTTTCGTCCTCGTTGAGTTCGATGCGCGCCAGTCGGCTTTCGTAAAAGATCGGCACCGTTGCGCCATCTTCCACCGCGCGGCTGATATCGTAGATGTCGATATATTCGCCAAAAATGGCCGGGGTGTTGATGTCCACAGCCTCAATCGGCGTGCCGGTAAAGCCGATGAAGGATGCGTTTGGCATCGCCTGCCGGATGTAATGGGCATAGCCATAGCGGCGTAGCCCGGTTTCCCGGTTCAACCGAGACTCAAAGCCGTACTGGCTACGGTGGGCTTCGTCTGCGATAACGATGATGTTGCGGCGGTCGGACAAAAGCGGAAAGCTCTCCTCCCCCTTTTCCGGCGAAAACTTTTGGACCGTGGTGAAAACAACGCCGCCCGCTGCCTTGTCGAGAAGCTGCTTCAAATCCGCCCGGCTATCGGCCTGTTCGGGATTCTGGCGGATCAAATCACGGCAGAGCCCAAATGTGCTGAACAACTGGTCATCAAGATCGTTTCGGTCGGTAAGGATAACCAGCGTCGGATTTTCAAGCGCCTGTGATTTCACGGCCAGCCCGGCGAAGAACGCCATCAACAGGCTTTTGCCTGACCCTTGGGTATGCCAGATCACGCCGATTTTGCGGTCGCCATCGGGGCGGGTGGCTTCGATCGCTTGCCGCACTGCCTTTTGCGCACCGTGGAACTGGTGATAGCCTGCGATGATCTTGTACGGTTTTGCCCCGGTATCGCCAAACACGATGAAATCGCGGATCAGTGCCAGCAGATTTTCACGGGAGAACACCCCGCGCAGCAGCGTTTCCAGTTCGGGCGTGCCACGGTGGGCAAAGTCCTGCCCGTCCGCCGTGCGCCATGGCATATACCGTTCCTGGTCGGCGGTGATGGAACCGATGCGGGCCTCCATGCCGTCCGATGTAACCAACACCGCGTTGGTGCTGAACAGGCTGGGGATCTGGTGGAGGTAGGTCTGCAACTGATTGTAGGCGTCGGTCAGCGTTGCATTCTTTGAGGCGGCATTTTTCAGTTCCAGCACGGCAAGCGGCAGGCCGTTGACGAACAGCACCACATCCGGGCGGCGGTTGGCCCGGTTTTCGACCACAGCAAACTGATTGACCGCCAGCCAGTCATTGGTATCGGGCCGGTCGAAATCAATCAGCCAGATTTTGGTAGAGACGGTTTTGCCTTGGTCGCCCCGGTATTCAACATCGACGCCTTCGGTCAGCAGTTTATGAATGCGCCGGTTTTCCTCGACCAGTGAGGGCAATTCGCCCGTCAGCACCTGCCGCATGGCCTCGTTGCGTGCTGGCTCGGGGGCATCTGCGTTCAACCGGGCAATCGCCGCCTCAAGCCTGCCAACAAGCACAACATCGCCAAACGACCGCCGCTCGGGTGCTGCGCCATCCGGGGCGATGACAGACCCATGCAAATAAGCCCAGCCAAGTTCTCGCAGGGTTTCGAGCGCGGCAAGCTCAACGATGTCTTCGGTGATGGTCATGCTTGCTGCGCATTCTGGGCCTCATCATTTGGCCTCCATCGCGCCTTGAAGTATTCCACGATGCGGTGATCGCATGCCTCGGCCATTTTCCTGTCTACTCCGAACGAGAGGAGAATTCGCCTAAACATCAACTTAAGTTGAAGCACTGAATTTGGGCGACTTGGCCAATCGACGCCCGCTTCGGCTTGATACGCCTTCACAAGTTTATCAGAAATTATTGTACGATCGCCTTGAGAAATGCCATCATAACTTGCGAATAGAACTTCTATCAGATCGTTTATATCCTGATAGTTAGGAATGATCTCTGAGCCTTGCTCGACATGCAGAGTGGCTTGGATTTTAGTTTCCATTGCAGCAGATGCTGACAGCCTAACGGTGTTGCGCCGCTCCTCATCGATAACGCGAACCAACCAGTCGTTGCAGTAACGCGATGCGCCGCCCGGATCGGGAAACAGGTTGGCATGGTGGATATTCATTTTTCGCAGCGTGTTCAGGCAATCGACGCGATGTTCATTAGGAATGTGAATTTTTCCGATAAAACGCGCCACGTCCATTGCGTTGCCGGGGTCGATGAGTTCATTTTCGGCCAGTCCATTTATGATGGCTGAGACCAAATTGTCGCCGCCGCTCGGGGTAATAGTGAACAAGCCCGCCTGATTGACCAGCCGCGCGTTTTCGTGGTGCGTCGGCTCAAAGATGATATCGGGCAGTGTTTCACGAATGGCGGACATATTCAGGCAAAACACCGCTCGCGACGGATTTGCCGAGCCATCCGCATCCATGGAGTCAAAAGCGAAGAACAACGCGACGTAGGGTGATTTGGTCCAGTCGATCAGTGGGGTACAAAGGCCGTGGTGCTGCCCCAGTGCCCACACTTCCCGATCATCGTCGATACTGCTTAGGTCGAGACCACGCCCGCGCATGGCAAGGCGGAATTCATGCAACAGATTGGTTTCATGTTCGGGCGGAACCGATCCGCCATCGAACAGGCGGCCAAGCGTTGAGGACAAGTGCCAGTTGTGCCCGGCTTGCCCGCGATAGATGATTTCCCCCTTGGCCGTGTTATGCCCCGGCGAGCGCATGGCATCGATGAACTTTTCCCAGCTTTCCACGCGGCAGGCCGGGACCAGCCCATCGATCTGCTCGTCCCCGAAAGCATGGTCGGGGAACAGCGGCAGCGAGAGGAAATAGGGCGGCTCGTCCATCAGGCAGTCTCAACCTGCGGAGCCACACGCACTTCGCCCGACATCAGGCGGGGCAGGAGATAGTCGCGGGTTTCGGCGAGGGTGTGGTTTTCCAGTTCGTTGTGGATCATGCGATCCCACAGCGGCTGCATAACTCCCGACATGGCAACAATGGCCGGATCGGGCGGACAGACCGTTGCGGCATTGGTAAGGTGCATCCGCTGGATGTGGCCCATCGTGGTCGCCTTGGAAGCGGCGATGAGTTGGAACTCCGGCAGATGATGATGCACCCAGAGGGCATAGAACCACTGCGGGTAGGAGTCCGAAGAAACCTTGAAGAGGTGCTGGTTCAGCGCGCCATCGCCCTTGGTCCAGACCTTTGCCATGAGGCTGCCAGACCATGAGAAGATGAAATCGCCGTCCCTGATGATATACTTTGCAGGCAGGCTGCGAGCCGCGCGGTTGGTGCGATCCGACAAGCCATTGCGAAGTTCAGCAATCTTGATGACGGGTAGGTCAGGCTCTCCCGCCTTCGCCGGATGCTTTTGCAAGGCCAATCCATTGAGAAATTCTGCGATTGAATCGAGAGGGCGCTCAATCCACCCCACCGGCAAGCCATCATTGCCGAAGGCGGCGGGGAAGAGGCTGGCGAGTTGGGCGGCGCGGGCGGGGTCTGTGGTCAGGCCACCCATGATCGCGACGGGATCAACCACACCCGCAGCCTTGCGGCGGACAGGGCCGAAATCGACAAACCAATCCCGAAATATCGCCTGTGCCATTCCCTCCAGCGTCTCATTCATCCGCCGGTTGAGTTCGATCTTGTCTTCGAAATTCTGGACAAGATCGACAATCCACTGCCTTTCGCTGGTCAGCGGCGGCACCTCAAAATTGAGAAAATCATCCCGCGCTAAGCCAAGATTAGTTGTCCCGGTTGAGTGCGCCCGGCAATATTCCCGATATTGTGGCGTTTGCAGCAACCAATAAAGGTATGTCCGAGGCGCATTTTTATCTTTGAAAACCAGCTTGACGGTATCCTGCGTCAGGCGGCCAAGCGGGATGTGTGAAGGCACTCGCGCAACAGCACCAAGCAGGTCTGCCGATTGTGTTACATCTTTGAGGGAGACGTAAATTTCGCCCGGTGTGAGCAGGTGGCGCGGATCGCATGGGCCGCCATACGTTTTGAGATTCCCCTCTTTGAAGCCGCCATTTCTGGCAATCGAGCCTAGACCAAGTAGCACCGGCCCCGGTCGCCCAAGGAGTGCGCTCTTGTAAGTCGTGCCTCGTTGAAGCTCGAAAAAATCGCCCAGAACCGATGTCATCAAAGCGCCGATCATGTCCCATGGCGTGGTGTAGATTATTGAAGCCACCGCCGATTTCGGCATCAGTTTGAGCCGGTCATGCGCCTGGCACAGCCGAGAGCACGACGATGGGATTGTCGCTCACTGGCGCCATGGTTTCAAGCGACATG
>NZ_JARLJK010000072.1:0-2478 GCF_031291215.1 Silvimonas sp. | reverse complement strand
TGGTACTGCAAACAGAACAGGGGAGGGGGGCACACATCAACATCTCTTCCGATGGCACGGCAGGACACAAGCTGTCACAGCAGGCGGGCATCCGCAGCCTGTGCCCAAACAAACGCTGGTGGGGACACTCAGCCTGAGCACACACACTCTTACCTCCAGGCGGAAGTAGTACCACGTTGCCCCCAGCAGCCGCTTGAACACCAGCTCAATCCACATCTCCAGCATCTCCACAAAGTACCACGCAACAATGTGAGGGTTTTCCAGCACGGCACGCTGACGGGCTGCATAATTTGCCCTGCCATCTCCATCCTGGTCAGCTGGGGAGCCCAGTCGTCGGAGGAGTCGCTGGAGGGGGGCCCAGTGATTGTCTGCAGCGCTGAATGTCGCAAATAATGCTGCACGTGCCACCACACACGCCGAATCATGATCAGCATCAACACAACGCATTGTGGCACGCCCACCCCCCCCGCGGACTCACTGGGGCTTTCCAGCTGGGTAATCATGGCCTGAAGCCCGCTCTTCTGTCCAGCCCAATATGGATTGTTCCCCGGCGCGATCTGATACCGCTGAAACATGGCCAAGAACCCCGCTGTGCCACGCTTCTTGTGCAGCTCCCGCATCTCCTCAGGCGTTGGACAGCCACGGTCCGCCTTCTCCATGTCCTTCATATACACGTTGGCACTGCTGAGGGCGCGCTGCCGTGCCTTGATGTTGTGCGTCATGAGCACAAATACCTCGTGGGAGCCAAAGGGAAACCACCACTGGCCTGCTGGCGCCTTCCCCACTGCAATAGCATCATCCTGCTCCTGCCCCAGCGGCGCCACCAGCTGGTTGTACTGCCCATCCACATACACTCCTGTCCTGATCAAGTGCTCGATGTGCTGCGTGACAGAGTACTTTGATCCTTTGCTCCCCTCCTCCTGTGGCTCACGGGCGTAGGAGGGCGCTCCCGTCCCAAAGGGAAACAGGCACGGGAATGCCAGCTTCCACAATCGCGCATCCCAGTCTTGCACAGGGTGCAGCCTGTCCAAGCGCGGCCCATCCAGCACAGGGTGCCCTGCCCGGTCATACACCTGCGGCCGCCCATCCTCGTCTTCTGTCACATCACCCGCCCGCAGGGCAGGGCCACGCCCAGTTGGGGCCGGGGGCACTGGCGGAGGGGGAGGGCGGGGAGGCTGAGGCGGCGGCACGGGCACAGCCGCAGCAGACTCGCGAAGAGCAGCCTCTGTCAGGGCATCCAGCTCCGCCTGTCGAATTTCCACAGTTTGCCGCCGCTGTTGCACGTACTGCAGCAAGTCCCTCTTCACGCCAACATTAGCCCTTACCAGCATCACCACCAGGCGCTCCACCTCCTCCCCATTTCCACGTTCCAGCTCCAGGTCCAGCATCCGCGCCTCGCCCTCTGCATTGCCTGCCAATGGCTCGTTGGCAAGGGGATCAAACGCGGTGGCAGCCATTGGTTCCCTTGCGTCCACGTCAACAGTAATCCGCTGAAATTCAGCCAGGAGATGGCGCTGATCTGCCAGCCGCTGCAGGTACTCGAAGTCCACCACAATGTCCGCGTACAGGGCGTTGTGCTCCTTCAAAAACAGCAGGGCAGCAGCCAAGACAGGCGCCCGCACAACTGTGCGGTAGGACTGGGTGGGGTCCTTGGAGCCCGCCTCCCGTATGATCACACAGCCCGAGTCCGAAATACGTCTTGGCAGAGTGAGTGTGGCCGCCAGCGTGCCTACATCCTGTGGCACAATGAGAACGCCACCACGCCGTGCAGCCATGCCGTGGGACAGAGTGTGAATGTGAACAATCGTCCTCACTTGGCTGATCAGCGCCTGCTCCATCATGGAGAGGCCCACCAGAGCAGCGGGGAAGGCCTCCATGACGTCAAACCCGTACTTGTGGCGACCCTTGCAGCCCACACGGTCACTCACATTGGACTGTACTGACCGATTTGGCATAGCTTCACCGCATTCTCCACACCGCTCTACTTGCAGTAGTGACAGCTGCTCTTGAATGTGCTGGCCCACAAACTCTCCAAAGGGTGTGAGATGAAGGGGCTCCGACTCTTTGAATGACTTCCTCCACACCTCCACCTCTACCTTGGACTCCGTCATGAACGTCTCAAAGTCTGCCTTGGCCTTGCGCAGCTTCACTTGCCTCCGTGTCTGCACCCGTCGTGCGTCCACGTGATCTGCGCTGGCACCATTCCCAGCCCATGCATGCACGCCCTCAGGTGGGCGGGCACGGCGTAGGTTGTGGCGATGATGAGTTGAATTCTCGCCAAGGAGCGACTTTCTCGCCAAATCATACGCCTCCTCAGCACCCGGCATTCTTCCCTTTCCCAAGACAGCCAGGGCCCTCAAGAGCTCGGGAGAGCACACGCTGGACACCTCCTCTGCTGCAGCCTGGGCTGTGACATCATCCTCACCATCGTCCTCCATGCTGGCCTGCGTTGCTGGCAGGTGTGAATCCCACACACAT
>NZ_JARLJK010000071.1:0-2192 GCF_031291215.1 Silvimonas sp. | reverse complement strand
GCCCGGCGGGCGTTTCCGTTCGTCTGATGATAAATGAGAAGTGACGCATTTCACAGATATGTCCTCCAGCTTGCACGAGACTTCTACCGCACAACGGCAGCGTTGACAGCGGCGCTGCTGATCACGATGACTAAACGGGGCTGAGAAATTTGTTGCATATTGAGCGGTCGTTATCTACTGCCGCTGGAGGCCTGTTCGGAATCGCCGTGAATGTCATCCTAAAAATATCGCCCGTCCTTGGGATCACCCTAGCTCTAGGTGTGTACTGGTATATGGCCAACAACAGCACGGCGCCGCACGTCCCGCTTGCGCTTAAGCCGCAAGCGCCGGCAGAGCATAAGACTGTCCAGCCCGTAGTTCCAGCGGCTCCGTCCGAACACTCGGCTGAGTCTCTGATGGGCTCAAGAAGCTGGGCTGATGTGCTTAGCCACGACTTGCCCGCCGCCCGTCACGGCGATGGCGAGGCCGCTTACCGCATCTACGAAATCGCCCAAGACTGCATCGGCACCGGCCAGCCGCCGCGCGTGCAGCAGCTGGCCGAAAAAATTACCCACCCCAAAATCCCGCAAGCCATGCGCGACAAGATGGCCCTCGAACTGCGCCAGTGCGCCGGTGTCGACACCCTGCTTGCCGGCCAGGATGATCCCAACGACTGGCTCAAACTAGCGGCATCCGAGGGGCAACGGGAGGCCGAACTCTCGGTCATGACCGAGTGCCCTGAATTGGAGATATCGCTGGCGAGCTGCCTGGGCTATCTGCATCGCTTTCTTGACGTTGGGCTGACCCCGAGCTCTCTAGGGACCCTGTTCTACCGCTTCGGCGACCGCTCGTTGGCGGAGGATGGGGCTAGCGTCACGTTCGCGGGCCTGTTGGCCAATTGTGAAACCGGCACCATCGACTGTTCGCAGGATTCGGCGGCGATGCAGATATTTTGCCAGGATGGAGTCTGCCCACGCGTGGCCGATGTACGCCAAGCTATCCGCCAGCGGTTGGACGAATCCAGCTACCAAGCCGTCAGCGATTATGCCAAACACCTGATCGACATCACCCGCAGCCACGACATTTATTCTGAAGTGGAAATTGTCGATATCGAAGCGCAGATCCGCCGCCACGATCAAGAAATGCGGGCGCACTGAACGCCTGACAGAGTACGGCGGCGCAATCCCGCGACCGTCGCAACACAGCATGGGACTTCACGATGAAACGCTATTTACTGGGCCTTGCAGCCCTGTTGCTCACATCGCAGACGCACGCGCAAACCACCAGCTCCTATCTACCGGGCATGCCTGCCGGCACCAAAATGATGGTCTGTTCCGCCAATCCGTGTACCGACGCGCAGGCCGAAGCCGCGGCTGAATGGGACGGCGAAACATACGCCAACGGCGATCACTACTACCTGATCGGCAACCTCACCACCGGCAACGTCTGGGCCACCCACGTCAAGGTACACCCAGCCATAAAAGGGCGCCCTGGAGAGCCCGGCGACGCCGCCTGGTACACCATCACCAACTATCCGCTGCCGGCGGCGTCGACCTACGACTATCAAGGCCAACTCAAGGCGTCTTCCCTATGGGGGTGGATCTTCGGCGGTGCGCCGAAGATGCCCACTTTCATCATCCACAAGGGCGATGATGGCGGCGCATTCGACGCCTTTTCACTGGACGAGGGATTCCAACTCCAACTGAGCAACTATCTGCGTGGACAACCCTACGCAGACAATGTGTGGAACATAAACCAGCCGCTTCTCGTCATCTTCCCGGATGGATCGAGCGCGCAATACCTCTACATCAACAAGTATGCCAGTATCGCGTTTCTCTACATCCCCCACACCCACAAGGACAGTAATGGCAATCTGATCCCCGACCAGTACGGGGCCAACGCCGTCCAACGCAACATAGTCATGATTGAGCCGAACTCCATCAATGGCGCGAACTGGCTGACGCTGCAAAACATCAACGCAATCTTCTACACCGACCAGGGCGTGGTTGGCGTTGTTACCGTCGGGCCGGTCGAGCCCGGCACTGGTAGTGGTGAAAGCCCGGTAGAAATTCCCATCGATTTTGGAGCGGACTGATTGATCTGCTGCATCGAGGCAGGCCGCTAAGCAGTCGTTACCTTGACCCGCTATCGCGGGTCTTCTCTTTTGCAACTTTCGCCCTTCGCCCGCTGCCCAATCCAGCAAGCAAGGCCCG
>NZ_JARLJK010000007.1:0-3480 GCF_031291215.1 Silvimonas sp. | reverse complement strand
CGATCTCGGGCTGCCCGATCGCGACGGGCTCGACCTGATCGCGCCCTTGCGCAAGGCCGGGGCGACAGTGCTGGTCGTGTCGGCGCGCGATGCCACCGCGCAAAAGGTCGCCGCGCTCGATCGCGGCGCCGACGATTACGTGACCAAGCCGTTCGACACCGACGAAGTGCTGGCACGCGTGCGCACCGCCTTGCGCCACCGCGCCAGCCCGGACATGCTCGCCGCCGCGCTGCGCTTTGACGATGTCGAAATCGACCTTGCCGCCCGTGTGGTGCGCAAGGGCGGCGCCGAAGTTCACCTCGCCCCCAAGGAATTCGCGCTGCTCGCCGAACTGGCCGCCAACGCCGGAAAAGTCGTCACCCACGCGCATTTGTTGCGCACGATCTGGGGCCCGGGCCACGAAACCGACGTCGAATACTTGCGCGTCGCCGCGCGCGGCATCCGCCGCAAACTCGAAGGCGAAACCGACACCCCTTCACGCATCCGCAACGAACCCGGCGTCGGCTATCGGCTGGCAGTGGCGATCGGCGGGTGAGGGGACTTGCGTGACAAGCGAGACTTGACGCGATGGGGCGTGTCATGTGTGGCTTGACGCATGAAGGTCGAGAGCATCCGCCACAAGGCGCTTGAGCGCTTCTTCACCACCGGCAGCACAAAGGGACTGGTCGGCGATGCAACCCGGCTTCGCAAGATGCTGGCGTTAATGGTGGCTTCCGGCACACTCGAAGAACTCGGCACCCCGCCGAATTATGGCTTGCACCCGCTCTCGGGCGACAGGGCCGGCACTTGGGCGATGACGGTGACACGCAACTGGCGGCTTACCTTTCGGCTCGATGAAAACCTCGCGCTGATCGAGATGGATCTGGAGGATTCTCATGGCGCTTGAAATGCATCCCTCGCTTGCCGTGCATGCCGGTGAATGGCTCAAGACCGAAGTGGTCGAGCCTCATGGCGTAGCCGTGAAGGCACTGGCGCAGCATTTTGGCGTGTCGCGTCAGGCGCTGAGTACTTTGCTTAACGGTCGGGCAAACCTGTCCGCCGACATGGCGATCCGCTTCGAAAAAGCCTTCGGCATTCGCGCCGAAACGCTGCTGCGCATGCAGACCGCCTACGATCTCGCCCAAGCGCGCAGGCACGCGGATGATATCAAGGTCGAACCGTTCCCCCGCGCGGCCTGATGACCGCGGATTGGTACGGACCGAAAATGCCGGCTTCGAACAAGGCAGGCATGGGGCGGCTGTCCATTCAGCACCTTTCCTCAGCACCGACAACGCGGCAACGCCTACGCTTCGCATAGCCTCCCCCCCCGCTTCGTCTTCCCGGCCTTGAGCTGGGAACCCGCTGATTCTGCCGGATAATTGAGTATTGTGTCCCCAGAATTTGGTCTGACACGTTACCTCCTTGGATACCGTGTCACTCAATTACGCTGTCTCAGCAATGGGGTGCAGTCCAATTGTGTGCCAGGAATTACTGCAGGAATTACTACTAGTGTCCCACGAATTTCGTTTCTGGCAGAAATCTAGTGCTTGACCATCACGGATACTCTAATGCAATAGGATCGAATTGGATGATTATTGCGATGGCGCTGCAGGCTTATCCCGCCATGAGCGAAGTGCGGGTAGGAGTGTG
Organism: Silvimonas sp.; assembly: GCF_031291215.1. Classification (NCBI taxonomy): domain Bacteria; kingdom Pseudomonadati; phylum Pseudomonadota; class Betaproteobacteria; order Neisseriales; family Chitinibacteraceae; genus Silvimonas; species Silvimonas sp. Next base: position 1,851 of record NZ_JARLJK010000007.1, on the reverse strand, counting down.
CCGCCCAGCACACGAGCGCGGCCTGACATGGCCTTGATTGCCGTATCCGTGGAAACGGCGGCGATCAAAGTGTCGCGCATTGTCGGCGTGGTCTCTCGGGCGGGTTGTATCTCAAGAAAGATTTGTCCGGCTGGTGGGGCAGCCTGGAGCTGTGCCGCTAACTCATCTGCGAGACCGGCGGCATCATGCATGCAGGAAAAAGCCAGCAAACGTGACTGCGCTGGGACTGAAAGCTGGTATGAATTTATGGCGGCGTCACCCGAGATGGTTGCCAAGGCTGCTCGTGCTTGATCCTGTTTACCCAACCCACTGAGCGCGCAGGCCCGAATACCCGTAAAATAGGCGTTGCTATCAGGCAACTTGCGATGACCAACCAAAAAACCCGAAGCAGATTTATCAAAGTCACGTTCGGTTGCATCATCGATCTTCAGCGCCTGATCGTATTGCCCGGTGATTGCCAATATGAGGGCGAAATTGGCATTGACGTTCTGTCGAGCCGCATTGGACTTGGCATTTCGAGATGCTTGTTCCAGCACAGTGATCGCTTTATCGGTTGATCCATCGCGGAAAAGAAGGTGTGCCAGCATGATCTGGCGCTGAGACGTAACAATCGGATTGTCATCTGGTGTCGATGCTGCAATCTCGGTTTGTGCCTTGGCAATGGCATCGGAAGCTCGGCCCGAATGCTCAAGCGCGGATATATATTGCTGGAAGGCGCGGACATGCTTGCTCCAACCTTCCATCTTAGCCCTGCCTTCTACAGGAAGCGGTTGAACCTCACGGTCGGCGGCGCGCTCAGCACGGGCCAAAACGTTGTCTCGCAGAATATGCAGATCATCGCCTGCCCAAGATAGCAGGGCAGGCCATGCAAATGCGAGCCGTTCGTCAGCCAGAATGGCCAGTGCGTCGTCTACCGAGTAGACCGGCCGCAATTGGGAGCGTTTCCCGTCAGGTGAGAGCAAGGTCAGTTCTGCCGTATCACCGTTAGTGTAAAATTCGACCATGCCTGCGCCGCCTGACCATTTTACCTCCGCATGAGGAAAATCCGCTTGAGCTTGCGCATTGACGGGCCAAACTGCCATGGTGATCAATACAGCGAGTAAGTGTGAGCACTTCTGCAGCGATCTTTTAGTCTCTCGTGTTTTGATCGCCATTGGTTTGCTCCGGATTGCCGTTTGCGGAATATTGTAAACAATAGAGCTTGTCGCAAACTGGGCAATGCCCAATCCAATGTCGGCTAACCTCATTTTTCTGTCGATACCGGCCATTCCGCAACCGGCCCTATGCCAGTCGTTTCACAATGGCCAGCAGTGGCCATTTTCCCAGTCCAGCCGACCGGCTTTTGCAACGATCACCCTTCTCGGCTCTTTCTCGGGTTCGCGCGAAAGATGCGGGTGGTGCGGACCTTCTGACGGCGACCGGTAGGGCGCGCTGGGCCGTTGCCTAGTGGTCCGATTCTGACATTTGCTACCGCTCTCGGCTAGGTAGTGTGCAAATGTCAGAATCTTTTCGGACCACTAGAAAATTTTGATTCTAGTGGATTTTCCGTTTTTGACATTTGCGACCGTGCTATCCGGATGGCGGGATGCAAATGTCAAAAACAATCCACTAGGGGGTGCGCGGCGGGGCGTCGGTCAGGGTGGCGGCGGGGATGGGGATGGCTTCGGCGGGGTCGCGGTTTGGGCGGGTGTGGGCAGGCGGCAGGGGGAGGCTGTCGAGGGCGCGGAGCATCGGGGTGATCAGGGGGAGGTCGTCGCGGTGGCGGACTTTGTCGAAATGGCGATTGTCGTCGTAGCGGGGTTCGCCGGGGAGCACGGCGCCGGGTTCGAGCGCGCCGATCAGCGCCATGAT
>NZ_JARLJK010000070.1:0-1215 GCF_031291215.1 Silvimonas sp. | reverse complement strand
CTTTTGCATGGGGCAGGCTTTTGCATGAGACAGGGCGACACAAGGGCGCGCAACGCGGCGAGCAGCCGGCCAATGCCCGACACAATTCGAAAAAGCCCGATGAGGGAAACAATGCCGCGCAAAATGCGCCAGGGCATTGCGAAATGGTGCAGCTCCGTCGATGAATATGAGCACTTCGAATGGGCTGACTAACGCGCTAAGATGCCTCGTCTCGGCTGCGCACGGAGAAATTCGAATGTCCTTTCAGGAACATTGCATAAAAATAGCTGAAATCATTGCCGACTATCGCGAAGGCGAGATCGCCGCGCCAGACGCAGTTCATGTCGGTCGCTGGATTGAGCAATTCCCTGCGCCCGCCCGCGAACCACTCCTCGTCGAACTCGCCCACGTTCTCCGCAAGAGTTACCTCTCACGAAAGGTGGTCACGGGCTTCATCGAACGAGTCATAGCCAGTAGCAAAATCGCCGGCAATGATCCGGCCTCTTTCTGGCGCAGTGCTCATTTCCTTCGCCTGCAACAGGCGGGAAATAGCCAGCGTGATATGCTGGCTATTTTCGATGAAGCCCTTACCAAGGCCTACGGATTGACCACCGCCGATTGTGGCAAAGCGCCGCACACCTACGTGTATCTTGATGATGGCATTTTTTCAGGCGGCCGCGTCAAATCCGACTTGATCCGTTGGATCACGAATAACGCTCCACAAAGCGCTAAGGTTGCGGTTATCGTCATGGTGCTCCACAAGCTCGGGGAATACTTCGCCGGGCAGGATATCCAAAAGGCTGCGCAGGCCGCTGGCAAAACGATCGAGATCTCGTGGTGGCGTGCGACAGCGGTCGAGGATCGCAAGACTTATATCGCGAATTCGGACGTGCTGCGACCTAAAGGAATCCCAATCGAAGCACAAGCTTATGTGGCCTCGCTCGGTGTTGATCCAGTTTTACGCGTTGGCGAGCAAGTCGGTGGCTTAGGGCTATTCTCGTCTCCTGCGGGGCGCGAATTGGTCGAGCAGGAATTTCTCAAGGCTGGTGTGCAGGTTCGCGCGTGCTGCCCTCACTTCAACGACTACATGCGCCCTCTAGCAGGCTGCTGAAAAACGCACCCATGGCGCAGCGATGAAGGTGGTTTCGTCACCGTTGTGGTAGGCGATTTCGCCTTCGAGGCATCCGTCTTCGCGCAGATCTGCCCAGCCGTCTCCGGAGACTTGGTCGCCTTCAT
>NZ_JARLJK010000069.1:0-1378 GCF_031291215.1 Silvimonas sp. | reverse complement strand
GGCCCTGAGGTTTCCCCTCATATTCAGCTTCGTCGCAGCGGTGGATCAGCATACAGCGGCGGCGGTTCTGACAGCAGATCCAATGCTTGAGTGAGTTCACGGCAAGCAAACCGAATGGTTTCGTCGGCCAGGGCCATCCAGCCCAGCGTGACCACCGACATGGAGCGTCGTTTGCGATTGCCGTGAGACTGGAACTGCAACTCCAGTTTTTTGCGATAGGCCAGATTGCCGGCGATCCAGGCCAGCAACACCGCCAAGGCATTGACCAACAGTAGTACCGCGATGCGCCCGGCAGTGCGGCTGCGGCTGTCCTCGAATCCGAATCCGAACTGACGCGACTTGAGCACCCGGAAGGTTTGCTCGATACGCATGCGAGTGCGGTAGATGCTGACGACCTCCAGGGCACATAGATCAGTCAGAGATAACGACGCTGCCAATAGCCAGGGTTCCCGCTCGCGATTGGCGCACTTGTTCGACTCATTGCTGCAACGACGCTGGCCGCGCAGTGTTTTGCTGCTGCGGCCCTTGGGCGGCTTGTGGTAGAGGAACAATGCACAGTCCACCGGACGCGCGCGGACCATCTGGCCGACGCCTAGTGCGACCGGCGTCGCCGTGGCCCGAGCAAACCACCGTTTGCATGGCAACCAACGCCCCGGTTTGACCGACACGAATGTGCGGCCGCGCACCCTGCCCACCCAATGCCAGCCGAGCTTCTGCACTTGTACAAACCACGGGCCGCGAAAGCCGGCATCGGTGACGATGATCGGGCATACGCCTTCCCACAGCATGGATTTGAGCGTCAGTAGAAACTCCCGCTCTACCTGCGGCGAGTTCTGCCGCTTCATCGGATGGATTTCCTCGTACAACACCAGCGCATGGCGATGCGTCCACAGGGTTGCCCGCAACAGCAGCAGGCTACGATCGGGCTTCAGATCGGACCAGTCCACCAGGATGATCGGTTCGGAGCCAATGGCGATCAGCTTCTTGCACAGCATCTGGTAGAAGCACACCCGCTGCGCCTGGAACCAGCGATTGCCGAGCAGGCGGTCGATCCGTTTGATGCGATGCCTCACCGTCGTTGCCGATTCCAGGCCGCGCGCCAGCTCCGACAAGCTCAAGCGTCGCTTGCGCAAGCAACTGCCAACCGCGGCGATCAGTACCGACAGGCGCTTTTCGTGCAGCGTGGGAATGTAACGGCGCAGCAAATCTTGCAATACTATGATTGCGTGCATGGCACGGGCTCCTCTGGTGGTTTGGCGACTCCCAGAAGAGAAAAAAGCCGTGCCATGCGCGCGCTTCCATGCGCGGTTTTACCGTGATGCTATTTGCTAAGCGAATGAAAGAAAAGACGTTTGCGGGAATTTATGAGGGGAAACCT
>NZ_JARLJK010000068.1:0-1163 GCF_031291215.1 Silvimonas sp. | reverse complement strand
GTGGTGCTGGTGGGTTTGGGATAAATCGAGTCTGTTGCCGGTGGATGGCCGCCGCGAGGGCGAGCGGAACCGACAGCCAGAGGGAGACAAGGCCAGACGTGAGTGAGCATCCGCCATCAAGTCGAGCAGCTGCTGGCTGCCCCCTTCGAGGCCTCGTTCTGATTCGACCACGTTCATCCCGTCGAGAAGCGGATTTCACCCTCCCGTGGAGTCTCCACCACTGCTGCTGCTCACGCCAGGCGGCACACCCAGACGCCAGCATCGCAGCGTCGACTCGCTCCAGCGCACGCACATGCCGAAGTTGCTTGGCGAATGCGATGTGTGGGTGTGGTTGGCTGCCAGGTGGTGTGGCGTGCGCGCTGGACTGACGTCACTCTTTCTGGTGGTCGTCTGTGTTCACCGGCAGGAAGGCGCGCCGACCAGAGAGAACGAGACGACAGACGAGAGGAGAACGACGACGAGGGGAGCACGAGCGGGACACGGGCCAACCAGACAGGTGGAGGGCGAGTGCGGAGGTAGCCAACGCAGCAAGAGCCGTTCGCGACTGGGCGAGCATGGGCGTCTTTGGCTATTGATTCAAATGCTTCCTGCGGCCGAGTTAAAGCGACTACAGTAAATAGTTGGTCTTAAAACTACAAATTATATTATTTAGCTATTTATCAAGCAGAGAAAATTGCATTATCCGCATTCTATCGTGCACCAGAGCGGATGCAAACCTTGGCGATGAGAAAATAAAGTCGCGTTGCTGGGCCCATTTGACCAAAGTTCCTCTAGCTAGCGCGATACAAATTGCATGTTTACGTTTTGGAAAATCTATTGCTGTATGCATTGAGTGGACATGCGCATGCAGGCCGCAGACGAGATGACAAGTTCTTAGACTAGTTGCTTAACCCTTCGTGGGCGGATGGGCCGCCAATACCGGCCCGGGCACCTTTCGCATGCTCCTGCTCTCGAACCAGCGGCGACTATGGCAAGCTTGCAACATGTATGCATAGAGTGACTATGGGACTATGCGCACCAGAGATTGATTGTCCTGTCATGCAGCTACTCGTGATATGGGAGACGGAATTCGAAGTGAAACTTCGTGGAAAAAATGAAAATTTCACTTTGAACCGGTATTGCGTAAGCGAATGCTGCATGTACGGTCTTGTGTTTGCTACAGT
>NZ_JARLJK010000067.1:0-36508 GCF_031291215.1 Silvimonas sp. | reverse complement strand
CACAGTTCCTTGAGCGGAATACCCGACTCGGCCTCGCGCAGAAAGCCGATGATTTGTTCTTCCGAATAACGCTTCTTCACGTCCAGTCTCCTTGGATAAAAGGGATTGGACTCTAAATCACGGTGCTACTCAAATCCGGGGGGACGTCGCGAGGTGAACAGGCTTGCAACGACGGAAATCGCAAATATTTTCAGGCGCATAAAAATTTTCAGATTAGAGTAAAAATACCGAATAGGTTTCGCGTTCGGCACCCATTTACCAAGACTAGGCCTCGTACTTGATGGAATTCCATTCTGGCTCCAAATCCCCAAACTCCCAGGACTTGAAGCGCACCACTCTTGCAACGTCGTCGATTTGATAGGCCACGTAAAATCCTTCCCATAATGTACTGCGCATCCACCGAAACCCCATGATTGAGTCAACTGGTTCCCAGCCTGGAATTAAAAAAGAATATTGCGACGCATCGCCAAGCTCGTTCGCTAAAAATGAAACGCGCTCATCAGCTTCTTCCTTGGTTGCCATGTGCGGCTCCATAATATTTAAATGCTTATCAAGTTCTCGTGAAAAGCGATATTTTCCGTGTGGTGTAGTACGCTATACTTAGCGCGAGTGACTGTCTGCTTTCAGCATAAATCGCCAATGACGGGTCTTGGCCGTTTGCGGACGTCGAACATTCCTATGAATGACGGATAGATAGGCCTAAGTTGGTGAGAATCGAGGTCAAGTCATCTATCGATATGATTGGTGCATCGCCAGTATCTCTCCCTGTCACAGGATTTTTAACAACTATCCAATAGGGATATATTGCTACGTCTTCGTCATCCGCGTCACACACAAGGACAGTGGCATTAAATGCATGTCCAAGAAAGTAGTGCCCGTTCGGAGGATAGTTAGCACTGAAACGCTCTTCCACAAGAGAGATTTGAAGCGCAGCGAAAATGATTTCAGCCTGTGTCGCCAAATCGCTGGCATCTTCGTGCTGCGATACAGAGTATAGATGGTGCATAAAATATGTCTTAGTCAGTGTCCGTTTTTGGCCGGTTGCCAACGCTGGGCTAGCCGATATGTTCGCCAGTAATATCGAATGTGCACCCCAATCGCCTGAGCTACTTAAAAGGGCCACAGTTCGGGCACCAGCGAGATGCCAATCGGCTCACTCGACTAAACGAATCAAATGACTGCCCAGGCTTTCAGGAAATCGAGGTACTTTTCATCCTCTCTGAAGAAAATCTCTTTGCCAGCACCAGCATAGGCTCGTATAAGTTCATCAGCCGCTGCGTCGAATTCTTCCAAATCGAATAGTACCTGCCCCCGCCTCAGGTGCAGAAATGGATTGCCGACTGCTCCTGGGCACGTCATAACGTAATCAAGCGCTTCACGAGCACTTATCCTGTACCCGGCTAGAAAACATGCATCGGAGATGGCTGCCAGTATCCAGGTGGATGCGTCTCAGTGATTCTTGGGTTCAGGCAAAAGCATCCATGCCTCGTTGTACTGAGCAATGGCTTCTTGATATCGCGCTTCGGCGGCCAGGTCATCTCCAGTCGCGCAGAAAGCTTGGAGAGTTCTGTAAACGGCCAGGTCGAGTTCATTTGAGGTTGTCATCAGCTATCCGCCATTTGGTATGTCCACGAAGCAATGGACATACCAGTTACTTCCCCCAAGGTAGCGTGAGCGCCTGAACATCACCGCCTTGCCTCGCCATCTCCTCGGCAGCGGAGAAATCTTTCGACCAGGCAACAAACTGGCTTACCCAAACCCGATGAGCGTCATCCAGATTGTCGGCATGCCAGGGGGAATGGAGCCAGTCTTCTTTGCGTGCCTGGGTTATGGGTGCATCTGGACCACCAAATATGGTGGGGTCGATTGACAGGACGACGCGATAAATACCTCGGCGGCCAAAGTCCATATAACGGGCCGACAGCATGTTGGTTGCCGATTTCCAGCCTGCTTTTTCCACGTTGGCATGAACTTGGTAGTAGGTGTCGGTAACGTCTTGCGTAGCAAGCATTCCAACCGTATGGTTTAAAACGGTACAGCGGGGATAGTCGTAACTATTATCCAGAATCGTGCTGCTATATGCCGCTATTTGTTTACAAGGCTCCGCTGTCCAGCGCTTAACTTTAGTCGTATCCCCATTGACCGTACCGGACAGGGTCAGCATGGCGGCCACTTTGCCATTCACAACCTGGACCAAGATTATATCTTGCTGCGTGGCAATTTTTTGAGGTTGAGGCTGTGTCTCTCCTCTTACCGTTACGTCAGTCTGCGCTTTGCCCATGACGTGCCATTCACCTGCTGGAATAACCAGTTGCCGCTCGCCAAAGGTAGCCGGTCCAGTCACGGCATCTCCGATGTTCACCTTGGCACCATCAAAAGCTGCTTTTGCATTAAGGCTTGTCAGCGCGACACCAACGAGCGCGGCCCCGATAACAACTTTCGCTTTGTGCTTTATCAACATAATTTCTTCCTCTGCAGATATCCCTTTGACTGCTTCATCCGGTGGGACGGCCCCTAATTTTGGCCGAAAATTCGCCGGTTTTTGAACGGAATGAATTATATTTTTCCTTACCCAGCAAGTCTTGAACAAACTCATTTAAACGTCAGTTTGTCGTAATTATGCACGATGTACCAACAAAAATTAGACCGTGTAGCCACCTTTTGGAGAGTAACTGCGGACCTTTCAGGGTTTGAGCACAAATCGAGTTGTCTTGCCCGGTCTCAATGGCCCCAGTGTTGCCGACGCTCGGCTATGGGCGACAACCTATTCCTCAAACCGCCCGACCAGGCCTGGCTCGCACTGATGCAACTCGCCTCAGCCAGTTTGAACGGCCTGTGGTAGGACAGAGTATGGATGCCGTTCAACGACACAGACAACGAGGTCGGTCTCGTGGAACTGGCACGCTTCATTGACCCGCAGGGCACCATACCCCCTCTGTTTGCCAAAACCGAACTCGGCGGTCTGCTGTAACGCCAAGGGGACCAGTGCATCCCCAATCCGCTCAATGCCCAGTCTGTCAAATTCAACGTTGATTTCCTCAACGTACTGAACCTGCTGTCGCGGTTGTCCAGCCGCATGTATGCCAAAGGCAATGGCAATGGCAAATACCGCTTGACCTGATGGCAACGGGCAACCCCAGCTCACCGACAGCAAGCTGACCATTGATGGCCAGACGCTGGATTACTTCAACCAGAAGCAATACCGGGAACGCTTCAACTGGCCGGGCAACGACCCCGACAAGACGGGTGGCAGGGGCTGGTCAGTCAAACCACAAGAGGGGTCACATACAAAAACCGGCGTTATCGATAATCAATTGGTGTCCATTTGGGAACCAACGCACAGCAATTCGACGAACGGCTGGCAGCTTCTCTTCGATACTTTTAAGGTCAATCATTGAACTAATATAAACCGGCAGTTCGTTGCCACCAAAGGCTTCTAGAATTGTTAAGCATCACTACAAAATGAAATTAAATAATTATATTTGAACACTTATAATTTAAAAGCCATCGCCAACAGTCAACATCACCGCAATCGTCACTGGACTTTTCTAAAAAAAAGATGAACATTAGGCTCTACACATCCGCATCAAGAAGTTCCAAAGTTTATAGCCCAAAAAAAATTTGGAGTCTTTCGACATGGTTGAATTAGAAGCTGGTCGTTCCATTATTGAAGACATGCGTCGCCTGCGACCCCGCCCATTTACCAATATCCACCACTCCTTTCGAGAAGCATTCGAGAAGCAAATACCTCAACTACCCTCCGGCCGCCAGGGCCGAGCCCGGCTTTTGTTACAAATGTTGGAATTTTTTTTACAAGTTACAAACAGGAATTTAACTTTAAATAATAAAAACAATGAATCATGCGATTTGACTATCAACTTGTTTGTGGCCGCAATTAACTCAAAGAAATTTTTTAATTTCAGCGACCAAACCGCGCGTAATTATTCAAATTTATTTTCAGAAATAATTCACTCCATATCCCGTGAAAATCCATCCACCCTTCTCCCAAATTCTCAAAAAATTGCAAAAGACAAGCAGTCGCTTAGTGTTCATTTAGCCAGCCACCTAGATAAAATACCATTGAATGAAGAAAAGGTAAGGCTATGGCGAAGCTGGTTTGCTTATAACAAAAAGGGCGCCAGGATAAATCTAGACCTATATGGCGTTTTTTTAAGGCTTGGTCAGACCTCAACGGAGGTCCTTTACAAAATTGCTGCCAACTATGCAAAGGAACGTGGAGCATCAAGGATTCCATGCTTTCGAGAACTATGCTCATTCATTGAAATTACTAATATAAAAATCAGCGCCTCTTACCTTCAAGATAGTTTTGGCGCAAGACAGTTTTTAAACGCATTTTTTCTATTTTATAACAATGAAAAAATAAACAATGCTGCCATTATGTCAAAGAAAAAAAATTGGAATAATTTATTTGTCCTTTTCGTAAATGATTTTTTAATCCTCGGGGGTTGGATTGCCAAGCCATTTGGAAAAATACCCCAATACAATATGAATGGCCGACACCTAGACCCCGGACCTAGCGTGCAGAAAATAAAATCCATCGAGCAAAATCAAAAAACTTACGATTTTGGGCTTATTACACCAATTCCGGCATGCATTAATAGTTCAATCCACATCGACTTATTATATCGGCAGGCATCGGCAGAGCTAGAGACAATTCGAGCTTGGGCAAACGGCATGATTGAGGAAATATGGGCCCGCTATAAAAACTATACCTATTCCGTCGAATTTAGTCTTTCCGATTTAACTGGAAAGAGACAAGTCCACGAGCCACATAGAAATTCCCACCCCGCGTGGGACATAAAATATTTTATATCCCCCATTAAATTTCGTGAGTACCGGACTATCCTCACTCGCACCAATTTGAATGCTCTACATCCTTATGTTGTTGGCTTACCAATATTACCAACACCTTATACACTGCTGCCATTTATGGCTGCCCTTGTAATAAAAAATCCGTGGATAACTAGCTCAATCATTGAAGGGTTTGAATTATTTAATGAGAAGGGACAACTAGTGGGCCTCACTATAATCGATGGTAAGTTTATTCTACGAGGACAAAAGGAAAGAAAAGGTCCGCAGAATGCTATCGTCAAGAACGAAGCATCAGCAGAAACGGCGGAAATAGTGCGAAAATTAATATCAATTACGGAAATATATCGGAAATACTTAAAAGTGCGCAACAACGACGATTGGAGATATTTATTTCTCAAAGCTAAAAATCATTCTCGCCCCACTCGTACCACTCGTATAGTTTCAGTAAGAAAAAACGCAGAAGCAAGAAAAAACTTTGAAACCGACCTTATGCGGCATGGAAACATAGCAGGCGAGGTGGCAAAAAATTTGGCGCAGCGCTTCTCTCCTCAAAAGTTACGTAAGCAAAGCGCATTGGTCTCCTATTTAGAAACTAGAAACCTGTGTGCTACCTCGGCGCTATTGGGCCATCTTAACTACAATCCAGATTTAATAAATCGGTATATACCACAAGCAATTATAGATTTTTTTCGAGTTCATGACATTGTTGCATTTCAAGAATGCATAGTCGTACAAGCAATGCTTGTTAGCCCTCACTTTGAGGCAGCAACAGGTTTGAAAAGTTCTCAGGAAATCAGCGCATTTCTCGCAGCCAATTGCAATATTGACTTTTCTAGGCTAAATTTTAATCGCGAAAACACTGACACCCCCAAAGGGCAGTTGCTTATAACGGTCAGCCCAGAAGCCGTAGATACCTTTGCTTTGATGATAAGAAAAAACAACAACAACAAAAATAAGGAACCCTCAGGAATAATTTCATATTGGGTCGATTTTGGTCGAAAATTATTTAGCGTAATTTTGGAAAATAAAAATAAAAATCCGGAATTATTTGAATTGATTACCAACGCTCAAAATTTAGCTGGCGAAACTAGCCAAGGTCAATCGTGATGGCCAAAATCGCACAATATATTTCTGCAGATTGGCTTACAGAAAACTGGAAGAGCCTAAAAGAAATTTATGGGTCTCCAGAATGGCTCATACCACCATTTGACTCAGTTATTTGGATACTTAACTTCGGCGAAAAAACAACTCCGACAACGAAAGAAGTGCAGACACAACAATCAAAAAAACTTCCACAATTAATTCCCCCCGGTTCTAATGACCTAATATTCAGTATCAGTTGGGATATCTTGCTAGACGACAACAGGTCCCTAATAGACCCCATCCATCATACATTACTCGAATTTTTTCGCTATTTCCTATCAACACAGAATCATCCTGATTACTCAGAATATCAAAATCAAGTGGCCGAGGTGAAGAAGGAAAAGGTAGGGGTGGGAATACGAATAATAGATTATTTCTTGGTTCGGAAATATGAGTTTGAGCTGGCACGGTATGGTCTAAGCCGAATTACTGAGGAGCAAGTTATTGAAATGTTTCGTACACTTTCCGACCATGCAAGAAGCGATGAGTCCATTTATAAATGGCGAGAAAAACTCACGGCTTTTTTGATTGAGAGCTCGAAATGTATCAGCACCGAATATTGTTCGATGGCAGCTGTCAAATATAATATAAATTTTTCAGAATCAGTAGAAAAAAGAACTTTACCACTAACGGAGTTAGAACTAACAAAGGCAAAAATTTATTTATTCGAAAATGGATACTACGGAAAAGGCAATTCCAAGCATAGAACGCGATTTAAGTACACCCTTAACGTAAGTAAAATATCTGCGCAAATATATAGGGACACCCTAAGAGGGCATGCCGTAAGAACTCCATTTGCTGAATTAAATCTATGCCCAGACCACGGGTATCGTCGCGAATACCCCAGCATCCCAGTCCGAGACGATGGAAAAGAAAATCGCTCATCGGCACAATCTCTTTCCAGATTCGCTCAATCTTTTCAGTGTTTTGAGATTTTGTCGCATTACCCATGTGGGCTCAGCAAGCGAACCTTGGATATCACTCAAGAGCAGGGTTTGGTCACGAGCCTCCAAACCAGAACTATTGGTCATTATCATACTTTAAGATTCGACACCGTGTTCGTTGGTATCAAGAAAGCAATAGAATTCTATTTATCCCATGGCGACGCAATACTAAATTCATATGCAAATCTGCTTATTCAATCCCATCTGAAAAATCAGAATTTATTCAAATATTGCTCAGAACATGGAGTCGACCAATTTGTGGAAAATTCTATACTGAAATTGGGTGTAAAATATGTAAACCTTGTCAATCAACTCACGAATGTAGAATTTAATGTACTTGCAGGGAGTCCACGGGCAACGAGGCAAGAATTTTTCAAGCGACTACGAAATCATGAGGCGTTGTTTGAACTTGTTGAAGTGCTCTATGGAGCCATTCAATTTGTTTTTGGTGCGACCGTCGCGAGGCGCCAAGCAGAAATCCTCAGAATTACTCCCGATTCTCTAGTCCAAATAAATGAAGGTCAACTGGCATTTACCGCAGGAAAATCCGGGTTTGGCAAGAATAGGCAATCCATTGCGCGACCCATGCCTCTAATAGTTCAAAAAATGATGAAGTCGCTTCTAAATTTTCAATCTCTCTTGGTTCGGAACGGGTGTATTGAAAAGCCCGGCCCCATATTTGCCTCCCCGGGCAAATATGGGGGCTTTAGAGTAGACCAAGAAGCGTATAACTCTCTATTGGACCGTTTTGCAGACTATTGCGAATTTCCGCTTGATTCCGACGGTAGGCGAAGCTATGCAAGAGAGCATCAGCTTAGAAGATTCTTTGCGCTTGCTTTTTTTTGGTCATCCGAAATAAAAAACCTAGACGCGTTACGTTGGTTCTTGGGACAAAATAACCCTGCACATGTTTGGAATTACATAATGGAAGTAACCCCGGGGCATTTGTTAATTTCGGCAAAGAGCGAGTATGTGGCGACATTTATTGGAGAAGCTTCGGGGCGCTACCGAGAACTAACAGAATTGATACAGTTCCGCTTTGGTTTAACTGATTTTAGAATTTTGACAGAACCTGAATTAGAAGATTACATATACACATTGCAGCTGGAGCGGAGAATAAAGATTGTTCCTCAATTCGCTAGTGATGGTTCAAACCAATTCAAAGTCGCCGTTTTGATACTGGAAGAGTAAGAACTGGCACTTTGAAGGAGGGGCACAAATGACACATCAACCTGAACTCCTAGTCAGCGTTCAAAATCTATTTAAAGCGCTTAGTGAAGTCGTTGCGTTCTCACTGAGGCCCCCCCAACATGCGGCGCTAATATCTGCTTGCGCCTCACAAGGAAAGCTAGCAGCCTTCTCTTCAACTGAACTCAAAATCAAAGCATGTTCGCTAAACACTTTAAAAACGAGGGCGGCTCAAGTACTTCAAGCCGAAGGCGGCTTTCCTTCCCTTAATGATTTAAGATGTAAAATCAACTATCGCGAGATGAAAAAGCGAGAAATAAATGGCCCTGAACTGAAAACATCAAGGATGGCGAAGATTGAAAAGTCTTTGGCTCTTGAAAAGGAAAGAATAAAAACTCTTCTATACGACCTCGCCGCAATTACAGAAGGATTTGATGAGTCCAACAAACTGGCATTGGAAATCGCCCAAAGGAGCTGCAGCAGTGAATTGATTGAATACTCTCATTTTCATCTCGAAAAAATCAGAAGAAAATATATAGGTCCTTTTATTGCGCTAGGGGAAGCCGCCAAACCCCATTTAAAGTTAGTCGCTGTGGATAAATGTAATGACATCTCTTAATAAGCAGCTATATACCTGCATCCCTCTCCGCCGGAGGTACGGATTTGTTAATTTTAAACCAAGAGCCAATGAGCCCCCTTCTGTAATGCCCATAATGTGTTGGCCAGATGGACATTGGTGCATGGAGGTGAATCTATACTTTCAGTATCGCCTCACCGACAACATTTCGGTACTTGGTGCGAAAGGAGGTACTCTTGGTACTAATGCAGCTCAACTAACGCATCTAGTTCGCTATTGCTACGAAAATAACATTTCTTTTTTGGATTTAAATGATTCCGATTTTTTCAATTTTATTGAGCACCTAAAATATGGCAAGAAAAAATTGTCTAAACATTGTATAAAAATTCGAACTGATGCGAATATATTAGCCATAGGGCGTTTGTGCCTCGACTTTTTAAGCTATCTTGGAAAAAAACATTTCATGGAAGACTTTGTTAGCGAATCTGGTTGCATTCATGGAAAAAGGCAGAAAAACAAAAGAACCAATCGAAAATATGGCGAGTGTTGGCACCATGGCGCCCTTCCACTCCCCCAACCGACGCAATATCGTTCCGCTATATCAGATGATTACATCAGTGAACTTTATGCAGCAACAAATGCTATTTTTAAGAAGCACGATAGTGGCACGTTCCAAGAACAGTATATCCGTGAACGCAGAAAAATCATGCTAACCTTATTGGAAATTACTGGCGGAAGGCGCCAAGAAATTGCTCTATTAGATATTTCTGACATTCATTTTCGTTCTGATAAAACGCACCCGCACGTAGTTTTACGCACTCTAAAGCATATAAACAAAAATGAATTTCGGGTCGTACCTATATCTGATATGGATGCGTCCGCCATCGATACTTTCATTAAAGCATATAGAGCAAAGCTCTTCAAAATTTACAAAGGAAAATTTATCGATGACAATGCATTGCTGTCTAGTTCGACAACGGGCAAACGCCTTAGCGAAAACACAATAACCCAAGAGATTTCCATTTTGGCAAGATTTGCTGGTATTGATGCTCAATGTTGCCCTCATATGTTTCGACACAAAGCCATTATTAAATGGGTCGCCAATATACTCCATAGATATCAATTATCTAGCTCAGATGATTTTGAGCAGGGATTAATTTCTATCGACGGATTGAAAACTTCTATACTACAGCTAACAGGGCAAAAGAGTTTGGCGAGCTTGAATCACTATATAGGAAATGCCCTTACCCAATTGAAAAATGGAATTTACCCGTTATCCAATATAGAAATTGATTTGATTCAGATAGACGGCATTAAGAGACTTCTTAACTATGGGCAAGATGTTGATGGAAATCCCCTCACAGACCTGGATATAGCTAAGGCTATTCTTCCTCATCTGCGAGAGTTAAACAGTACAGGTAGGGGCAGCCTGAAGTTGCCCTAGGCGGCCCATCCAGAACTTCGCCACTCCCAGACAACCACGACTTTCTCGTACCTGTATATGAGTTGACCATCCTCCAGTCAAGTGCCTAGGTACCACCTGCCGAGACCATAACGCCCTGAGCGACACACATAGCCCCGACGAGTTTGCCTGGGCTCGGAAGTCCACCAAGGACAACAAGGTTCCCACCACCAGCACCACTGCGTTGCTAACAACAATTGCACACGTGGGACTTTATGCCTTGATATTGGCTCTGTTTAAGCTTCCAATACCTTGCCATTGTCAATTTTTTTTCCGGGTGTAATCTGCCCGAAAAGCCGCGCCGGGGAGCGTTTTGAGCTATTTTGACAAGAAAATGAAAAAGCTAAGTTAAAAATCGCGATCAGCTACTGGATGCACTGGTAGAAGAACGAATTCTGCAATTCGTCGAACTGGTCTGGCAGCCTGTTGCGGCATCCGCTACGCCCATTGAAATTGTCAGCGGCATGGTCGAGCGGGTGGTGCTGGGTGCGCAGGCCATGCCATGGATGCCCCCGTTGTGGGTGCGCGAGGTGCTCAGCGATGGTGGTCTGCTGCGCGAACGCATGTTGCAGCGACTGCCTTTCGGAAAGGTGGCACAACTGGCGCAAATCGTGCGCGCCGGGCAGCAAAACGGCAGCGTCAATCCAGACATTGAACCGCGCCTGCTTTTTATTTCAACACTCGCCATGACCATGATGCCATTAGCCACAGCGGGTATCTGGCGCCAGTTGCCAGGCATGCAAAGCATTGATAACTCAGTATTGATCCGCCACGTCACCGCATTACTGGCCCACGGGCTCGCCGTTCAACCCACGACGCATCCGGAGTAACCATGCCTTTTGCGCAATCTCCTCGTTTGTTACTCGTTTTAGCGGCATTCACCGTGCTCAATGCCTGCAGCAAGCCCGATCCTGGCTCATGGCAAGGTTATGTTGAGGGGGAATTTGTCTACGTCTCCTCATCGCAGGCGGGACGACTGGATCAACTGTCGGTCCAACGCGGGCAAAACATTGAACGCGGGCAGCCGCTATTTGGACTCGAAGCCCAGAACGAAACCGCCGCGCAACAACAGGCGGCGCAACAACTGAAAACGGCGACCGCCCAACTAGCCGATATCCGTACCGGCAAACGCCCGGCAGAAGTCAGCGTCACCCGAGCGCAACTGGCGCAAGCCCAGGCCGCGCAGAAACGTGCAGCAATCCAGTTGGCGCGCGATGAAACGCAGTTTCAGGCTGGCGGGATTGCGCGTCAGCAACTGGATGATTCCCGCGCCAATGTAGATTCCACCACCGCCCAGGTACAGCAGTTGCAGAGCCAGTTGCAGGTGGATAGCTTGCCGGGCCGTGAGCAGCAATTGACCGCGCAGGCCGCGCAAGTCGCCGCCGCGCAAGCCGCGCTGGATCAGGCCAACTGGAAACTGGGGCAGAAAACGGTGACCGCCACACGCAGCGGACTCGTATTCGACACGCTGTATCAGCCAGGCGAATGGGTCGCTGCCGGTAATCCGATTGTGCGCATGTTGCCGCCAGAGAACGTCAAAGTGCGCTTCTTTGTGCCTGAAACCAGCTTGGGCAGCCTGAAAACCGGGCAAGCGGTGACCATACATTGCGATGGCTGCAAAGCGGATATAACCGCCCGCATCAGCTACATCGCTACCGAGGCGGAGTACACGCCGCCGGTGATCTACAGCAATGAAAATCGCAACAAGCTGGTCTTTTTGATCGAAGCCCACCCTGCCGTACACGATGCCCCGGCTTTACACCCGGGCCAACCGGTTGAGGTGCGCTGGCATGGCTGAGTCACCCGACGACACACTGGTGATCGACGTGCGTGGCCTGAACAAGCACTTTGGCAACAAGCACGTGGTGAAAGACCTCGACATGCAGGTGCGGCGTGGCGAGATCTACGGTTTTCTGGGGCCCAATGGCAGTGGCAAAACCACCTCGATTCGCATGATGTGCGGGCTTTTGACGCCCGACTCAGGCAGCGGCACCTGCCTGAGTTATGACATTCTCAAGCAAAGTAACGAGATCAAGCGCCATGTCGGCTACATGACGCAGAAATTCTCGTACTGGGATGATCTGACCATCCGTGAGAACCTGGATTTCATCGCCCGCATGTACGAAATGCCCAATCGCAAAGAGGTAGTAGATAAAGCACTGGAAAACCTAGGGCTGGCGTCACGCGCCAAACAAATGACGGGCTCGCTGTCTGGCGGCTGGAAACAACGGCTGGCACTGGCCGCCTGCATGTTGCACGAACCGCAACTGTTGCTGCTGGACGAACCCACCGCCGGGGTCGATCCCACCGCCCGCCGCGACTTCTGGGAAGAATTGCATCGGCTGGCCGCAAAAGGCATCAGCGTGTTGGTCAGCACGCATTACATGGATGAAGCCGAGCGCTGCCACAAACTGGCCTACCTGGCTTATGGCAGCCTGCTGGCACAAGGTACGGCGCAAGAGATTATTGGTAGCCAACAACTCCATACATGGTCTTTGCATGGCGAAAACCTGGTCCATCTCTCGCAAACCCTGCGTGACCAACCAGGCGTAGATCAAACCGTGGCTTTTGGCAGCACCTTGCATGTCAGCGGCCAACAGGCAGAACTACTGGAACGCACATTACGCGACGTGGCACAGCGCGAGCACTTGCAACTGGGAGCCGCGTCCACCAGCCTGGAAGACGTCTTCATCTACATGATGAAGCGCTCCACCGATAACTTCGGGGACAAGCAGCAATGAGTCGCTCATCTCATGCTTTCTCGCTGGCGCGCTGGTGGAGCATCGTGCTCAAGGAGTTCTTGCAGCTGAAGCGCGACCGCGTCACCTTCGGCATGATTGTCGGCGTACCCATCATGCAGATGCTGCTATTCGGCTTTGCCATCAATACCGATCCGCATCACATGCCCACGGCCATCATTGCCCAGGACAACAGCGAGTTCACTCGCAGTTTTGTGGCGGCGCTGCGCAATTCGGATTACTTCGACATTGTGGGCGAACTGCCCGATGAAAACGCCGGGCGCACGGCATTGGCACAAGGCAAAGTACTGTTTGTGCTGAATATTCCGCCCGACTTCACTCGCAGCCTGGTACGCGGCGATAAACCCTCGCTGTTGATTGAAGCCGACGCCACCGACCCGACTGCCATGTCCGCCGCTCTGGCCGCCCTTTCGCAACTGGTGCAATCCGTCGCCAGCAAAGACCTGAAAGGTCCGCTGGCACGGCTGAATAACACGGCACCCGCTTTTTCGGTTGATGTGCACCGTTTCTACAACCCGGAAGGCATTACCCAATACAACGTGGTACCGGGCCTGATGGGCGTGGTGCTCTCCATGACGCTGGTCATGATGACTGGCCTTGCCATGACCCGCGAGCGCGAGCGCGGCACCATGGAAAACCTGCTCGCCACGCCGGTGCGACCGATTGAAGTGATCACCGGCAAGATCGTGCCCTACATTGTGATCGGGCTGCTGCAGGCCACCATCATCTTGCTGGGGGCGTATTTTGTGTTCCACGTCCCCATCGTCGGCAGCCTTATTGCGGTGTATTGCGCTGCGTTGCTGTTCATTGCCGCCAGCTTGATGGTGGGAATTACGCTCTCATCCCTCGCACAGAACCAGCTGCAGGCCATGCAACTTACCGTGTTCTATTTTCTGCCCAATATTCTGCTCTCTGGTTTTATGTTCCCCTTTCAGGGCATGCCGGTGTGGGCCCAATACATTGGCAACGTATTGCCGCTGACGTATTTCAACCGGCTGATCCGTGGGATATTGCTCAAAGGCAATGGCTGGAATGACCTGTGGCCCAGCCTCTGGCCGCTGATGTTGTTCACCGCAGTGGTCATGGCCATCGCCGTGAAGTTCTATCGCAACACGCTGGATTGAAACCATGACCAAAGCAGCCCCATCCTCTCGCCGTATTGCGCTAAGCCTGGTGCTTACCCTCGCTGGCTGCGCAGTCGGCCCGGACTTTGTCACCCCGGCCGCACCAGCCAATCCGCATTACGTGGCGGGTGAGCAAGCTTCACAAACACCAGTGGCTCAGGGGAACAGCCAGCAACTGGACCCGGCAGATAACATCGACGCCCAGTGGTGGACGCTGTTTGGATCGGCGCAACTTAATGTCTGGGTTGAACAAGCGCTGGCGCACAATCTGCAACTGGACCAAGCCAAAGCGCGCTTGCTTCAGGCACAAGAGAATCTGACGGCTCAGACCGGCGCCACGCGATATCCGCAGGTGGACCTGAAAGCCGGAGCCCAGCGCCAGCAGGTGAATCTGGAAGCATTCGGGATTTCCAACATCCCCAACCCGCCGCCGTTCAATCTGTACAACGCCTCGGTGAACGTTTCTTATACATTCGATTTGTTTGGCGCCAATCAGCGCCAACTGGAAGCGCTCAGTGCAACGGTCGATTACCAGGCATTTGAACTGGCCGCCGCACGGCTGAGCCTGGCCGGAAATGTGGTAACGGCGGCGATTCGCCAAGCCACCTTGCGATCGCAGATTGCCACGACCCAAGAATTGCTGGCCGCCCAACAGCAGCAACTGGAGATCATGCAAGCCCGCTACGCGGCGGGCGGCATTTCTAATCTGGATTTGCAGAAACAGTGTGAATTGGTGGCACAAAGTACGGCTACGCTGCCGCCGCTGCAAAAACAACTGGCTCAGCTAAACCATCAACTGGCGGTATATCTGGGTCTGGCTCCGGCGGACATGAGCCAAACCAGCATCGACTTGCAGCAACTCATTTTGCCCGCGCATCTGCCACTTACCTTGCCCTCGGCCATGGCGCGCCAGCGACCGGATATCCGTGCGGCGGAAGCGCTCATGCATCAGGCCAGTGCCAATGTGGGCGTGGCGACGGCCAATCTTTATCCGCAATTCACTTTGTCGGGCAGCGCGGGCTCGGAACGCAGCAGCGCCGGTGATCTGGCCAATAGTCTGAACGTGTGGAATATCGGGCTAAACCTGATGCAGCCAGTGTTTCATGGCGGAGAACTGCAGGCCCGCAAACGTGGAGCGCAAGCGACATGGGATGGAGCCAGCGCGGCTTATCAGCAAACCGTGCTGCAAGCTTTGCAGCAAGTGGCTGATGCCTTGCGGGCGCTGGAACTGGATAGTACGGCGCTCGCTGCCCGCGATCAGGCGGCTCAGGCCAGTGATCTCAGCCTTGCCACTACGCATCAGCTTTATGCCGCCGGTGGCGTCAGTCATTTGCAATTGCTTGATAGCCAGCGCCAGCAGCTGCAAACGCGCATGGATCTGCTGGGTGCCCAGGCCGACCGGTTGACTGATTCTGCTGCGTTGCTGCAAGCACTGGGTGGTGGCGCAATTCAGCCGTGACGTTGAGCCTTTCCGTCCAAAGCGGATTTACAACCGCCCGAGCAGCGCCGCCAGTTCTACCTGCCGCATTGGTTTTTCGAGAAAGTCATCCATCCCCGCCACCATGCACGCTTCGCGATCAGCATCGGAAGTGTTGGCACTGAGCGCTACGATGCGCACCGGCTTGGCACCAATCTCGCGTTCCAATTGCCGGATATGCCAGGCCGCGGTAAGGCCATCCATAACCGGCATCTGCACATCCATCAGCACCAGATCAAATGGCTGATCGATGACCAGCGCCAGCGCCGCATCGCCATCGTGAGCCACGGTGACGCGATGCCCGAGTTTTTCCAGAAAGCGCCGCGCCACCAGGCAGTTCACGGCGTTATCGTCCACCACCAGTATGTCCAGCGCGTGTCCGGGCAGAGTGACAGGATCGTGCGGCAGTGGCTCACCGCTAACGCCCAGTTGAGCGGTAAAGCCAAAGACGCTGCCACCAGCCGGATTGTCTTGCACCCACAAGCGTCCGCCCATCAATCCCACCAGACGCCGCGAAATACTCAGCCCCAATCCGCTTCCGCCGTATTTGTGCGCGACACCACTATCCGCCTGGGTAAACGGCAGAAAAATCGCTTCGCGCTTTTCCGGCGGTATCCCCGGACCGGTGTCGCTGACCGTACCGACCAGCATGACATGGCCTTCCCAGCGTTCGCGCACCGCAAGGTTGATTACCACTTGTCCGTGCCGGGTGAATTTAAGGGCATTGCCGACCAGGTTCACCAGAATCTGTTTGAGGCGAGTCGCGTCGCCGAGCAATACGGCCGGGACATCGTCATGCATGTGGCAAATAAACTGCAAACCCTGAGCTTGGGCTTGCGGCAAAAACATGCGCTGTAGATCGTCCAGCACTTGCTGCGGCGCAAACGGCGCAGGAGCCAGTTCCAGGTGTCCGGCTTCAATGCGGGAGTAATCCAGCACGCCATTGATTTGCGCCAGCAGCGCGTCGGTAGAGGCCCGGATCACCTCCACCTGTTCGCGCTGCGATTCCGGCAATGGCTGGCTGGCCAGCAACTGCGCCATGCCCAGGATGCCGTTCATGGGAGTGCGGATTTCATGACTGATCGCGGCGAGGAACTCATCCTTGGCCCGCCCTACTCGTTCCAGCTCTTCGGTTGCGGCTTTAAGGTCGGCCACCAGTCGGCCTTTTTCCTGATCCAGGCCAATGGTTTCGATCAAGACATGATGGTATTCACTGCCGCTGCGCAGCAGGGTGAAGATAAACATCAGCAGCAGCACACCAAACATCGTACCAAAACGACCCGGATGCACTACTGCAAACACCAACATCGGCGAGATCAGCAAAGCCACGTAGACCCGCAACGCCCAACGCGATGGTGCCAGAATAGGCAAGGAGCCGGCGGCCATTCCGGCCAGTAACAAGGCGATAAAAAAGCGGGCCGTTTCGGAGACCTGCATGCCAAACCACAAGCAACCCACGAACCAGCCCACACCACCGAGAATCACGCCTGCAAAAAACCGGCCCTGCCAGTAACGAGCCTGTTCCGGGCCTGGCTGCAACTGGCGATAGCGCTCAGCCAGCCACAAACGGCTCAGCAGGATCAACGCCATGACCGCCCACCAACTGAACAGCACGGTTGGTGCAACGTCATTACGCAAGGCAAACGCCAGGCAGCTGGCATTGATCAGACTGGTGACTTGCGCCAGCCGGGCATTGCGAAATAACAGTTGTGTGGTCCGCCAGACCACATGGGGATCGCGCAAAAAGACTGAAGCCATAAACGGCTAAGGCGCCGGAGCCGGTGCAGCGGTAGGCGATGGCCCCGGCAGCACGGCCACATCATCGCGGCTGTCGGCCAGGATATTGATGGTCACCCGACGATTGCGAGCGCGGCCATCGACCGAGTCGTTGGATTCGACCGGTCGATACTCGCCATAACCAATTGCCACCATACGTTCGGGGATGATGCCGGTATCGACAAACAAACGCACCACCGACGCGGCGCGCGCGGAGGATAACTCCCAGTTCGACGGATACTGGGTAGATTTGATCGGCTGGTTGTCGGTATTGCCTTCTACCTGAATCAGGTTGCTGGTACTGGCAATCCGTTGGGCCACGGCTTTGAGTGCCGCAACAGAATCCGGCTGCAACACGGCTTTGGCGGTATCAAACAGTACGCTGTTACTGATTTCTACCGCGATGCCGCGCCGGGACTGGGTGACGCGCACTTTGCCTTGCTGGATCAGCGGCTCCAGCAAGGTGCGCAAGTCCGAGGCCATTCCCCGCATCTGCCGGGTTTGCTCTTCCAGATGAACATCGGATGCTTTGTTATCCGGGATCGGCCGGGCGATGGCGATCTGCGAGCTTGCCTGTGACGCTACCCGGATTAATGGTTTGTTGGTGTTCTGAAAAGCATTGATCAGCGAGTTGGATAACACCCGGTACTTGCCCTGATTCACCGAGGAGATCGCGTACATCACCACAAAAAAGGCAAACAGCAGGGTCATGAAGTCGGCGTAGGAAACCAGCCAGCGTTCATGATTTTCATGCTCTTCCTCCCGCTTTCTGCGTGCCATCGCGCTCTGCCTTGGTTAACCAACTCAACAAGTGAATGAATCAAAGATAAAACAATCAAACCTTTTAATGGATCGATACTTTCAACTGGCTACCCAGTTGCGTCGCCGCCGCCACACCAATACGACGGGCAAAGCGGTCGAAATAGCCTGGTTGCGGCGTGAAATCGACCACGTCCGGCACTTTGATTACCTCGCGCGCTACGCTATCAACCGAGCCCAGCGCGTCGACCAGACCCAGTTTGATGCCGGTCGTGCCAGTCCATACCAGACCGGAGAACAGGTCCGGGTTATCCAGCGCGAGCTTTTTGCCGCGCCCGGCTTTGACGGTATCAATAAACTGCTGATGAATCTCGTCCAGCATGGCTTGTGCCTTGCCTTTTTGTTCTGGGCTCAGCGGCGAATACGGATCAAGAAAACCCTTGTTCACGCCAGCGGTCAGCAAACGGCGCTCGACGCCGAGTTTTTCCATGGTGCCGGTAAAGCCAAAGCCATCCATCAACACGCCGATCGACCCGACCATCGACGCTTTATCAGCGTAGATACGATCAGCCGCCACTGCCGCGTAATAGCAGCCAGACGCGCAGATATCGCCGATAACCACATACAAGGGGATGTTCGGGTACTTTTGCTTGAGCCGCACCATTTCGTCATGCAGCTGACCCGCCTGCACCGGGCTGCCACCCGGGCTATTGACGCTCAGAATCACTGCTTTGGTATTTTTATCGTCATAGGCCTGAGTAAGGCCATCAAGTACGTTCTCGACATTGGCCTCGCCATCGGCAGCAATTTCGCCGTTCATGGAAACCATGGCGGTATGCGGGCCGGTGCTGACGCTTTCCAGCTCCTTGTTGCCAAACCAGCCCATAAACAGGCCGATGATCACAATCAGCAGACCAAAGCCCAGCAGGCGAAAGAAAATGTTCCAGCGACGCGCCCGACGTTGTTCTTTCAGACCGGCCTGCAACAGATCGGTCAGTACCTGGCGTTCCCAGGGTTGTTGTTCCTGCATGGTTTCAAGTCTCTGTTGGATTCAATCGTTGCACAGCCGGCTGGCGGCTGCGGTTCAGGCCGGAACAATGGTCATTCAATGACATTGGCAAGCCAGTATACCTTGCCGCCGGTCTCGTTCACCGCCACCGGTTGCAATCGGCGGCCCGGACATGGCCCACCCAGGCAAACGCCGGTCTCCGGCGCATAGTAGGCACCGTGCGTGGCGCACACAAGATAGTTGTGGCTCAGATCAAAAAACTCGCCGGGCTGGTAATCCAGTTCAATCGGAATGTGCGCACAGGAATTCAGATAGGCATACACGTGGCCGCGATAGCGCACAGCAAAGGCTTCGCGCGGCTCACCATACAGTGTCACGGTAAAACGCTGACCCAATCCGCGCTCGACCAAGGCCGTACTGTCGCAAATTTCCTGGGTGCTCAGGCTTCGTTCAATATCCATGTAGCAAGCTCGGAGAAACGATCAAAGTGCGCCAGCGGTTGTTCAACCAGCAACGCCGGGGTTGGATGCGCGCCGCAACTCAGGGCGATACTGGCCGTCCCCGCGTTCTTGCCCAATTGCAGATCGTGCGTGGTGTCACCAATCATTACGGCGCGATTGGGCATGACGCCGGTGAAGTCCAGAATATATTCAAGCATGGCCGGATGCGGCTTGGAAAAAGCTTCATCGGCAGTGCGAGTCACTTCAAACAAATGCGCCAGGCCCGTGGCTTTAAGCACACGATCCAGCCCGGCCCGCGATTTACCTGTCGCCACCGCCAGCATGAAGCCCGCTTCGCGAAACCTGGGCAATGCTTCGGCCACACCCTCGAACAACACCAGGTGCTGGTCGCGCGCCAGATAGTAATGTTTATAAGCGTCGACAATCCGCGCCACCATTGCATCATCCACGCCCGGTGCGAGGTACTGCATGGCCTCTTTCAGCCCATAGCCGATGACATAACTGGCTTGTTCGTGTGATGGCACGTCCAGACCCACATCACCAAAAGCGCTCTGGATGGCCTGAGTGATGGTCCCGGTTGAATCCATCAACGTGCCGTCCCAGTCGAACACCAGCAAATCAAAACGTTGGGGCATGCGCTGGCTCACTTGGCGGCTTTGGGTTTGGCAGGAGACGTTTTGGGTTTGGGCGCAACTGCAGCTTCTTTTTTAACAGTAGCCGGTGCGGTGTTGTCATCAACGAATTTCGCCAGCTCAACGGGAACGGGTGCTTCAAGCTTCATGGTTTCGCCGGTGAGTGGGTGTTCCAGCGTCAGTTGCCAGGAGTGCAGGAACATCCGCTTGAGGCCTTCGCGCGGCAATTGCTTGTTGAGCGTGAAATCGCCGTACTTTTCATCACCCAGAATTGGAAAACCTGCCGTGGCCAGATGCACGCGAATCTGGTGCGTGCGGCCGGTTTTCAGCTCGCATTCCACCAGCGAATATTGCTGCCCCACCCGGCGGCGATACACCACCGTGTGTGATTCCTGACCATCCGGCGTCACCCGTACCCGGCGCTCGCCAGCGGGCGTCGTATATTTGAAGAGTTTGTAGCGCAGATGGCGTTTGTCATCAGGCCAGACACCAGCGACCATCGCCAGATAGCGCTTATCGATACGATGATTGTCACGCAGCATGTCGTGCAGCTTGACCAGCGCGCTGCGCTTTTTGGCGACCAGCAAAATGCCGGAGGTCTCGCGATCCAGCCGATGCACCAGTTCCAGAAATTTCGCGTCCGGACGCTGCGCGCGCAGCAATTCGATCAAGCCAAAGCTCACGCCAGACCCGCCATGCACAGCCAGGCCAGCCGGCTTGTCGATGGCCAGAATGGCGTCGTCTTCAAACAGGATATCCAGATGCACGCGATGGCTGGCCGCTTGCGCTGGCGCAGTATCAGGCGCATCGGCCACACGCACCGGCGGCACGCGCAAAATATCGCCTGCTTCCAGCCGATAAGTCACGTCTACCCGACCCTTGTTGATGCGCACCTCACCGCCGCGAATGATCTTGTAAACGCGGCTTTTCGGAACACCTTTGAGCTCACGCAACAAGAAGTTATCAAGCCGCTGTCCGGCTTGTTCTTCGGTGATTTCGATAAAGTTGACAGACGCTTTGCTAGTCTGAGACATATTGACTTATACTCTGTGACACGTTGCAGCATGACATTGATGTGACATTCGCCGGCCAACTGCCCGCGAAGCCCGCTGCAACGCAATTTCCCGTTCTTTGGTTCAACGCCCTGCATACGCTGGCGATCGCCTTCCCGCCGTACTTCATCGTACCGTTTCCGCTGTATCGACACTGGTCGAAGGCACGGAATGTAGCGCGGGAATCGCCTGACGTGCTCGCTTCGAACCCCGGATTTGGGAAGCGGTTAATCTCGCTCACCGCAATGAACGCAGCCAATTCAACAATTTCATTTTATGTTGACTGGATGCTGATGCAGGCGGCGATGCCATTGGCAAAGAGACGAAGTGTACAGCTTACGACTGTGGATTTCGAGGCGCTTGTGACATCTGCCTGCTGACCGAGTCCGCAACTGGACCCAAGCAGCGACGAAAACGCATTTAACAGATTCACGCACTCACAAGGTTATTATCCGCCAGCTCCACCAAAGCTTGCGCTATACCCACACCCGGTTTTTTCCGACGTCCGCCAGAAGCGGGCGCGTAGCAAGGAGATTGCACACACGCCCTCACCCTGTTCCGTTCTTTTACCGCCCTGCCCCCGCCTTACAACCGGTGGTTATTGAATAGTGGCGTCCTGACTGACGGACTGCGGGCGTTGTTGCCCCGGGTTTCCGCCGTGCGAGTGCGTGCGGGAGCCAGAACAAATGAAACGTATGCTGTTCAATGCAACGCAGGCTGAAGAGCTGCGCGTTGCCATTGTTGATGGTCAGAAACTGATTGACCTCGACATCGAAACCGTTGGCAAAGAACAACGCAAGTCCAACATCTACAAGGGTGTCATTACCCGCATCGAGCCCAGTCTCGAAGCCTGCTTTGTAGACTATGGCTGCGAGCGCCACGGCTTTCTTCCCTTCAAGGAAATTGCCCGCTCCTACTATGCCGACGCGAGCGAAGGCGGCCGGGTTCGCCCAGGCGACGCCCTGCGCGAAGGCCAGGAGCTGATCGTCCAGGTTGAAAAGGACGAACGCGGCAACAAGGGCGCTGCCCTCACCACCTATATCAGTCTGGCCGGTCGTTACCTGGTCTTGATGCCGAACAACCCGCGTGGCGGTGGCGTATCGCGCCGCATTGAGGGTGATGAGCGTCAGGAACTGCGCGCCGTGCTCGACCAGCTTGAAACCCCGCAAGGCATGAGCCTGATCGCGCGTACTGCCGCCATTGGCCGCAGCGCCGAAGAACTGCAGTGGGATCTGAACTACCTCTTGCAACTATGGCGTGCTGTTGAAGGTGCTGCAGGTGGCCAGACCGGCGCGTTCCTGATCTATCAGGAATCCAGCCTGGTGATCCGCGCCATTCGCGATTACTTCCAGCCCGATATCGGCGAGTTGCTGATCGACAAGGTCGACATCTACGAACAAGCTCGTCAGTTCATGAGCCACGTGATGCCGGGCAACGTCAATCGCGTGAAGCTGTATCAAGACGATGTGCCGCTGTTCTCGCGCTTCCAGATCGAACACCAGATCGAAACCGCGTTTGCCCGTGAAGTGAACCTGCCTTCCGGCGGCGCCATCGTGATCGACAAGACCGAAGCGCTGTATTCCATCGACGTGAACTCGGCTCGCGCCACCAAGGGTTCGGACATCGAAGAAACTGCCGCTCGCACCAACCTGGAAGCGGCTGATGAAATCGCCCGCCAGTTGCGTCTGCGCGACGTCGGCGGCCTGATCGTCATCGACTTCATCGACATGGAAAACCCGAAGAACCAGCGCGAAGTTGAAAACCGCCTGCGTGAAGCGTTGCACTTTGACCGTGCCCGCGTGCAGACCGGCAAGATCAGCCGCTTTGGTTTGATGGAACTCTCTCGCCAGCGACTGCAACCTTCGCTGGAAGAAACCACCCACATTGCTTGCCCGCGCTGCCATGGCACGGGTTTCATTCGCGGTACCGAATCGTCCGCCCTGAACATCCTGCGCATCATCCAGGAAGAAGCGATGAAGGAAAACACCGGCGCGATCCATGCGCAGGTGCCGGTGGATGTCGCCACCTTTTTGCTGAACGAAAAACGTACGGAGTTGTTTACGGTTGAATCGCGCCTGAAAGTGAACGTGGTGCTGATCCCGAACATCAACCTGGAAACGCCGAACTACACCGTGGTGCGCCTGCGTCACGATGACCTGAACCAGACCGACGAAGCACTGCCGTCTTACCGCATGGTGGAAACACCGCCGGAAGAAGGCTATCAACCAGGTCAAGCCAAGCAGGAAATGGCCAAGCGCCAGGAAGCTGCGGTCAAGGGCATCACGCCAGCGCAACCTGCGCCGGTTTCGGTGCAGCGCGAAACAGCGCCCGCCGCTGCGGCAGCACCTGCCAGCGCGAGCCTGTGGAGCCGCATCGTCAACTTCTTCCGTGGCGAACCAGCTGCAGCAGAACCAGCCGCACAACCGGCCAAGCGCCCACAACAAGCCAACGGTCAGCGCAATGGCGGCCGTAACGACCGCAATGACCGTGGCGGCGAAAACCGTCAAGGCGGCCGTCGTGATCGCAATGATCGCGGTGGTGAGCGCAATGCTGAACAACGCAATGACCGTGGTCCCCGCGCCGAGCGTGAAGACCGCGCGGCTGGCGATCGTCCGGAGCGTCAGAACGAGCGTCGTCCGGCCGGTGGTGGCAAGCCGCGCATTGAAGAAGACATGAACGCCCGCGCCGCTCGCCAGGAGCAGCGCAATGACCGTAACCGTGGTGAACGGGCAGAACGTGGCGATCGTCAGCAAACCGAACGCGCTGAACAGCCACAAGAGCAACGCCAACCCCGTGGCGAACGCACTCCTCGCCCAGAACGTGCGCCCAAGCCGGTAGCGGAAGAGAAAGAAGTTCTGACCGCACAAGTCGGCAACGTCGCAGCAGAAGGCGCGCCGGTTGAGCAATCCGCTACAGCGGAAGCAGGCGAAGGCCGCAGCCGTCGTCGTCGTGGTCGCCGTGATCGCCGGGATCGCACCGAAACCACCAATGTGGAAGGCGCAATTGCCGCGGACCAGGTAGAGGGCACCGAAGCCGCTGCCCCAGTGCAAGCGCCTGCAGTGGTTGAAACCGCCGTTGCCGCAACGCCCGATGCAGTGCAAAACGACTGGGCTGCAGCAATCAGTGCAGCAACGGTAGCACCTGCTCCAGCACAAGTTGTGGCTGCAGAAGTGGTTGCTCCAGTGATTGCCGAGCCAGTGGCAAGCGCACCTGCTCCGGAAGTCATTGCACCGGTAGCTCCGGTTGTCGTTGAAGCCGCACCAGCACCAGTTGTAGCAGCTGCACCAGTGGCAGCTGCCACGCCGGAAGTTGCCGCAAGTGCTGCGAAAACAGTAGTTACCGTATTGGCGACGGCAGCCAGCAACACCGCACCAATCGCAGCAGCAGCGGCTGCAGTTCCAGCCCCTGTGGTTGCTGCAGAGCCAGTTGCGGTACCGGTTGCTGCAGAACCGAAGCCTGTCGTTGAAGCACCGGCAGCACCCGCAGTTGTAGCGGAAGTGCCCCCTGCCGCACCGGCACCGGCACCGGCTGCCGAGACTGTACAAGCCACCGTCGCCGAGGTAGTTGCTGCGTCGCCAGCACTGCAACCTGGTTTGTTTGATGACTCACAGGCCGCATCGGTGACCACCAGCAAGCCAGCTCCGACCGCACCGACTCTGGTTGTGGCCACGCCTGAAGAAGTAGGCCTGGTTCTGGTAGCAACTCGTCAGGACTTTGCGGCAGAACCTGCCGTGGCAGTCCCGGCAGCTCCTGCTCGCCGCCGTCGTCGCGACAGCCAGGCCAGCGGCGCTACCTCGACCAGCACGAGCGAAGCACTGCAACAAGTGGAAACCGTTGCGGCAGCCGCTCCAGTCCAGGCTGTCACTGCAACTGCAGAAGAAACCCGGACCCGGCGTGCAGCGACCGCAGAGACACCTTCTGCTCAAACAGCTGAAGCCTTGGTGCAAATCGAGACGCGCAACAACTAAGCTGTATTTCGCAGCTTGAAAAAAACCGCCTTCGGGCGGTTTTTTTATGTCCAGATCAAACCGGGGACGACCCGCTGCTACGCTCGTGTTGGATCGTCCTTCATCGATCGTATGACGGCGCTGGTGCATGTCTGCATATGGTCTTGGTAACGGGCACCATTTTGGTGAATATCATCTCTTCGACCAGCCGGAAAGCCTTCTGCATGACGACATGATCCGCATCTAAATGGCGCAAATCACCCCTACTGGCATGCGTCTGTCGCTGAAGAAGGCCATTAATACAGCCACACCAGGGAAATGACTTACAGCAATAGCGCCACACTTGGCCCCGGAAGCCACCATGCTGGTAAAAATATTGCTTTAATCAAGCCCATTGGCAATGCCGCCCAGCAACCTTACTGCGCCAGGGGATATTCCTGATTGCGGTAGCGGGGCAGCAAACTTACGCTCGAAGGCCATGCGAGCAAACCAAGTAGCGCGCAGGACCAGTTGCGGCTTATGCCTGTTCTGGCCTGATCTCATAATGTGACTTGAAAAAATCAACCAGGCTATCCGAGGAGTATTTCGCCATGCATAACAAGTTCGGCAAACTGTTTGCTGCTCTCACCGCATCCGTCGTTCTGGCCAGCCCGGTCTTTGCCGCAGGCAAGACTTACCAAGTTGCCACCGACGCTTCGTACGCGCCGTTTGAATCCATGAACGACAAGAAAGAAGTGGTCGGTTTTGACGTTGACGTGCTCAAGGCTGTTGCAGCCAAAGCCGGCTTTGACGTGAAATTCATCAACACTCCGTGGGAAGGCATTTTTGCCACGCTTTCCACCGGTGATCGCGACATTGTCAGCTCGGCAGTGACCATCACTGATGAACGCAAGCAAACCATGGATTTCTCCGATCCATACTTTGAAGCCAAGCAGCTGATTGCCGTTTCCGGCACCAGCAAGGTGACAAAGTTCGCCGACCTGAAGAACCTGAAAGTAGCCGTGCAAACCGGTACCACCGGCGATGAAGTCGTGCAAAAACTGCAAGGCAAAACCAGCCCGAACATCAAGCGCTTTGAATCCACCCCACTGGCCATTCAAGAACTGCTGTCTGGTGGCGTAGATGCTGTAGTGGCCGATAACGGCGTGGTGGTGAACTACGTTACCAACAACAAAGGCGCCAAGCTCAAGACCATTGACGATGCCGCTTTTGCAAAAGAGTTCTACGGTTTTGCCGTGAAGAAAGGCAACAAAGACCTGCAGGCCAAGCTGAACAAGGGTATCGCTGGCATCAAGGCTGACGGCACCTACGACAAGATCTACAAAAAGTACTTTGGCGCGAAGTAATCGGCCATAACCCGGATTTGCCGTTATAAAACAAGAAGCGCAAGCGGTTGCCGTTTGCGCTTCTTTTTATGAATACACTCACAAGACATGTGATTCGCCCCGTTTGTGCTTTATGAATTATTGTTTTTCAAACCTTTTCACCTGAGCCGGATAACACAACATGGACTTCAACCAATTCTGGGAACAGGTGCAACACGCAGTGCCGCCGCTTGAACACTTTCGTCTGCAGATGATCTGGGAATACCGGCAGATGTTTATCGACGGCGCCCAGATGACACTGTTGATCACCGTGTTTGCGGTGTTTTTTGGTACTTTGATCGGGCTGTTTGCCGGGATGGCCCGCCTGTCCAATGTGACCCACGGCCCATGGAAATGGCCTTTACGAATTTTTGCGCGCTGGCCTGCCACGGCCTACGTCACCTTCTTTCGCGGCACCCCCCTGTTTGTGCAGATCATGCTGATCCACTTTGCGGTCATGCCTCTGCTGGTCCACCCTACCGACGGCATTTTGATTAGCGGCGATCGCGCCATGATGCTGCGCCAGGATTACGGCGCGTTCATGTCTGGCCTGGTGGCCCTGACTCTGAATGCCGGCGCCTATATCACCGAAATTTTTCGCGCCGGGATTCAATCCATCGCACGTGGGCAGACCGAGGCTTCCCGCTCGCTGGGTATGGATTACTGGCAAACCATGCGCCATGTGGTGGTACCACAGGCGTTTCGTCGCATGCTGCCGCCACTAGGCAACGAAGCCATCATGCTGCTCAAGGATAGCTCGCTGGTGTCGGCCATCGGTCTGGCCGAGCTAGCCTACGCTGCGCGCACCGTTGCGGGTGTTTACTCGCGCTTCTGGGAGCCTTATATCACCATCTCGCTGGTGTATCTGGTGCTGACCATGGTCATGGCCACCGGCGTGCACAAGCTGGAGAAGCGCTTCCTGGCAAGTGGCGGCATCCAGTAAGGCTACGACTTGTTCTTGTTGTACCAACAAAAAAACCTGCAACTCGCAGGTTTTTTTGTTTAAGGGGTTCATGTGGCACAGGCAGATGCTGGATAAAAAAAAGCCACAACCCTGAGGTTGTGGCTCCGAATTCCCGATTCGGCCGTGCCAAGCCAAAATCGGTAGGACAGGAAACAGTCGTGCTCCATCATTACCAGCGCGGTCGACAACCCCGTTGCTGCGTAAACCAGTAACCCGAAGTAGCGTACTCAAATTACTCCGGTAAATAACTCAACAAACCATGCAATGCGATCGCATCTTCAGCGGCAAATAGCGCCATCTGTAATAGAAATAAAGATGCTACATCTGCAAGCCGAAAAAAATCGATCATTTCATTGTGATCGACAATTAAAAGCTACAATCCACTTGCCTTAAATCGACCCGACATACACCGAAAAACCACGCGTCGCTGGATGCCATATGGCTATCCATATCTGGACCTCACGCCACCATCAGCTTGAGAGCCAATGCCAGAGCCGGTTTCAGCTACCAGACAACAAACTTCAATAGTGGTAATCCAGTACAGCACAAGCAAAACGAAGATTACGAAGGCAGATGCTGCAACGCAAAACATGGACGAGATTTTTGCCTGGCGCAGATAAAAAGGCAAGCACTTTTTGGTAGTGTGAAAAATTTAACTACATTCGCATTTGCAACCATCCCGCAGGCGGTCGCAAATGCAAAATCCGAATGGATTAAGGGGAGATCGAAGCCGCAGCGGGCTTGGCAGGAGCGCTCAGAATGTACTTTCGCACTGCCGCATTATGCTCGGACAGATTTTCCGAGAATTGCGAGCTGCCATCGCCGCGCGATACAAAGTACAGCGCGCGAGTGTTGGCGGGTTGCACCGCTGCCAGCAAGGCAGCCTCGCCTGGATTGGCGATAGGCGTGGGCGGCAGGCCAGCACGAGTGTAGGTATTCCAGGGTGTATCCGCCTCAAGATCGGACTTGCGCAAACTGCCGTTGTAACTGGTGCCCAAGCCATAAATCACGCTCGGATCAGTCTGCAGACGCATGCCGGTTTTGAGGCGGTTCAGAAAGACGCCCGCCACCATGGGGCGGTCCGGCGCATGCCCGGTTTCTTTCTCAACTAGCGAAGCCATGATCAGCGCTTCGTACGGGCTTTTCAAAGACAAGTCGGGCGCGCGCTTTTGCCAGGCCGCATCCAGTTTCTTTTGCATCCGCTCGTGCGCACGAACCAGCAGTTTCAGGTCAGAACTACCACGATCCACATGGTAAGTGTCCGGGAAAAACTGCCCTTCCGGACTGGATGCATCAATCTTGAGCGCTGCCAGCAAGTCGCTGTCGCTCATATTTTGGGTCTCGTGGCGCAAGTCCGGATTGGCATCCAGCGCGGTGCGCAGCGTGCGCCAATTCGCGCCTTCCACCAGCGTGAACGACAACATGGCGGTATCGCCGTCCGTGAGCTTGCGCAACAGATCCAGCAGACTGATCGGCTGGGTCAAGGTATAGCTGCCCGCCTTGAGTTTGCGCTCGGCCCCGGTCAGACGAGCCAATAGCCGGAACTCAAGCGGCGACTCGATCACCCCTTGCGCCTGCAACTGCTCGGCCACCTTGCGGCCACTGCCCGGCTCCAGTTCGAAGTCCAGCGGCGTTTGCTGCGGTTGCGGCACACTGACTACGTTGTAGGCCAGAATCCCTGCCAGCACTGCCCCGATGAGCAGAAGCAGCAAAATCAGCCCGAACACTCGGCCAGAACGGGAAACGGGCTTGTTATTGGTCTTGATCGAGCGGCTGGGCTTGCTGCGTGGCATGGTTGCGTTTGGCTTCAAAGAAACGTTTAACGGTGTCTAACTCGCGGGTGCGATACATCGGTGGCAGGCTTTTCCACAGCAGTTTGCCATAAGGCTTGTCGACCAGCCGCGTGTCGCAGATCATCAGGATACCGGTGTCGGTTTCGTCACGAATCAGCCGACCTGCCCCCTGCTTCAGGGCAATTGCGGCATGCGGAATCTGGTAGTCGACAAAGGCACTGCGCCCTTCCTTGTTCATTTGTTCAATCCGCGCCGCCAGTACCGGGTCATCCGGCGGTGAGAACGGCAATTTGTCGATGACGACCAGCGACAACTGCTGCCCCTTGACGTCGATACCTTCCCAGAAGGTCTGACTGGCCACCAGAATGGCATTGGGCGCTCGGCGGAACTGATCCAGCAGCTCGGTGCGTGATCCCTGACCTTGCAGCAACACCGGCCAATCCAGGTTGTGCTCTTTCAGTAAGGCGGTAACCAGTTCATGCGCCTCACGCATGGCCCGCAGCGAGGTGAACAGCAAGAAGGCGTGCCCTTGGGTCAACTGCAGCAACGGCCATGCCCGCTCTACCACCTTGGCGGTAAAGCCGGGAGTATTGGCATCAGGCATATTCGGCGGCACGTAAAGCACCGCCTGATTTTTGTAATCGAACGGGCTATCCCACGACCCGGTCTGCGCATCCCACAGACCCAGTTCATGTTGGTAATGAGTGAATTTGCCATTTACGGCCAATGTGGCAGAGGCAAAAATCCACGCGCGTGGATTGGCACGCAGTTGCTTCTGAAATACCTTGGCGATATTCAACGGCGTGGCATGCAGCATAAAGCCATGCGACAGGATATCGATCCAGTGCACGGCCTCTTCATCGTCGCCAGCTTGCCAATGCAACAGCGTCTCACGCAATTCGTGTGCACGCCGGGCGGCATTCTCTAGCGACTCAGCCCGCTCGGCCTGCGCGGCCAGCAGGGTTTGCAGCGTGGTCAGGCACTCGAGCATGATCGCCAGAGCCTCTGCAAAGCCCGGCATTTCGCTGACCTGGTGCAGGGGAAAACGCCCCGGTTCCGGTTTGAATATCAGACGGAAATCACGTACGGATTTTTCCAGCGCTTCGGCCGCCTGCGGCAATTTGACGAAGTCCTTGGCGATGACCAACCCTTCGCTGCGCGCATCGCGGGCAATTTCAATCAATTGGCCACTGGTCACCGTCTCGCCAAAGAACAGGCTTGCGACTTCCGGCAATTGATGCGCCTCGTCGAAAATAACGGTGTTGCAGGCCGGGAGTAACTCGCCCGCCCCTTCATCGCGCAGCCAGACATCCGCAAAGAACAGGTGGTGATTAACCACCACCACATCGGCTTCCTGCGCCTCTTTGCGGGCCTTGAGGACGAAACAATCCTTGTGATTGGGGCAATCACTACCCAGGCAGTTATCACGCGTGGACGTTACATAAGGCCAAATCGGCGCGTCTTCCGGCACGCCAGCGCAGCCCGCCTTGTCGCCGGACTGCGTTACCTTGGCATAGCGCTCGACCAGGCGCAGATCCGCGATATCTTCTTTACGCAGGAAACGGCCTTCATGTTTGGCGCGCTCAAGGTGGTAATGGCACACGTAGTTGGCGCGCCCCTTGAGCAAGGCCACGGTGACCGGAACGCGCATCACGTCGCGTACCAGCGGGATATCGCGCTGAAACAGCTGATCCTGCAGCGTCTTGGTGCCAGTGGAGACAATCACTTTGCCACCATCCAGAATCGCCGGCACCAGATAGGCAAAGGTCTTCCCTGTGCCCGTACCCGCTTCCGCAATCAGTTGGCCTTTTTCCTCAATCGCTGACTGCACGGCGAGGGCCATCTCCAGCTGCTGCTGACGCAGCTTGTAGCCAGGGAAGGCTTGCGCAAAGGGGCCGTCCGTTGCAAAGAGAGATTCCAGGTCCATGAAGGTCTGCGGTGGGGTTAACGCGCAATTTTACCAGTCGCGGCGGGTTATCGCGCGCCAGGGTGCATCAAAAAAATCGCGGGATCAGCAGGCAAAAAAAAGCCCCGTTTTACCGGGGCCCATCAGCCAAATAAGAAGGAGACGCTATGTGGGGTGCTCACCCCAACCGGTTGGAGGACCGGCACTGCCTTGGCAACTAATGTCAAGTAGTCTGGTAGTGAGAGTACCAGATTGTTGCACAGTTCCAACACTGTAAATATTTACATTAGGTTACTTGCTTAGGCAAGCTCATTGAAGCGCAAAACCTTCCCGCTTTGCCCACGACTCTGCGGGCCGAGCCAATACAACAGCGAGGGCACGATGGCGGCAATTTCTGGCAAGGTAGACCAGGCTTCTGCGGGATGGGTTTTAGTGCGGAACGGTGAATGGATCGGACCTGGCACCAGCAAATTAATGCGCAAGTTCTCTTGATTGTCCCACTCATCCGCCGCAATTTTGACCCACGTTTGCTGACCGGCCTTGGAGACGGCATAACCACCCCAATAGGCTTTAGGGTCCAGTCCGTGGGTTTCGCCCAACACCAGTACCGACGCATCTGGCGCCGCCGCCAGCAGCGGCAGTAGCGCGCGGGTCATGGCAAAAGGGGCCGCCACATTCACGCGGAACTGCTCCATCCACTCATCCAGCTTTTGATTGGACAGCGGCGACAGATGCGCGAAGCCATTGGCAGCATGCAGGATGCCATCCAGACGGCCGAACTCCTTGTTGAGCACCACACCCAGCTGAGTCAGTTCGGCTTCCCCGGCCTTGGCCAAATCCATCGGCACAGCGGCAGGACGTGGCCCGCCCGCCGCCTCGATCGCGTCATAGACCTTGGCCAGCTTTTTCTCATTGCGGCCCATCAGCACCACAGTTGCACCAGCCTGGGCCAACGCCAAAGCTGCAGCCTGGCCGATACCCTGCCCTGCTCCCGTCACCAGAATGACGCGGTCTTTGAAATCGCCCGCTGCGGGCTGTGCGGTTTTCCAATCCATTCTTACGATCCTTTTTTCAAAGCAGCCGCAATACCGCGCGCCGCTTGCAAACCACTTCTGACCGCGCCTTCCAGCGTGGCCGGATAATCTGAAACCGTGTAATCCCCTGCCAGCCAAAGTGATGCATCACTCGTTGCATTCGGCGGGCGAACCAGATCGGGAGTGCAGGCAAACGTGGCGCGCTTTTCGCTGATCACGCGCTGCCACTGCGGTGCCGGCCAGCCAAAACTATCGGTCAATTCGGCGGCGACTTTGTCGGCAAGCTCCGCTTGCGACCAGCCACTGTGCATGCCTTTGGCCGAGAGCACCACCGCAATCAAACCAGCTTCACCGTGGGTTTGATTGCGATCAAACACCCATTGGCACAAACCACCTGAACACCCTACCATCGGTTGCGGCAACGCAATTTCTGCCGGGTATTGGTAATAGAGCGTCACAATCGGCTGGAATTCCCAATCCGCAATAACATTCGCCCATTCAGCCAGCGGGTGATCCGCGCCCGGCCCCGCAATCATGCTCAGCCGGTGCGGTGGCAGCGCAACCACCACGCCATCAAATGATGTGGTCTGGTCATTAAGCCACCATTGCCCATTGCGCTGTTGCAGGCTGTTTACCGCGCAAGCCACATGCACCGAACCACCACGGTTCTGGACGAACTCGGCAGCTGGCTCAGGAAAAAGAGCCGAAAAATCCACCTTCGGGAACAGCAATCTGGAGGCCGCTCGCCCACCGCCCAGGCTATCGCGAAGGGTATTGAGCAACACCTGCGCTGACGCCGCCTCAATCGGCGTGTTCAACGCCGCAACGGTCAATGGCTTCCAGAATTGCTCGATCAATGCTGCGGGCTGCTTCTGGCTTACCAGCCAGTCCTGCACGGTGGCATCACTAGCCAGCCGCCAACCCGCCAGCCGGATTCTGGTGATAGCCAGTATCAACGCCAGCCGCGCCGGCCAATCCAGCCCTTGCACACCGAGCAAACCGCCAAGCAGGTGCAGAGGAGCAGGCCAATCCGGGCAGCGCAAATGAAAGTCTGGCAACACGCGCAAATCCAGCGCGGTACTCAACAGCGCTGCGCTGCGGTTCACGCCCACCTGGTCCATCAGACCGAGCAAGGTGGTGTAGGCGCCAATCAATAGATGCTGACCGTTATCGAGATCACGCCCATCGATATTTATTTTGCGCGCACGGCCACCCAGTACCGGGCCGGCCTCGAACACGGCAACCTGCATGCCCTGCGCTGCCAGTTCCACTGCGGCCGCCATGCCCGCATATCCGCCGCCGATGACCGCTATATTCGGTGATGTCATTTCAGAACGATGCGGATCAACCGATCCACCAAGTTCGCCAGGCCAGCCACAATTTGCGAATCGGTGTCAGGCTCAGGCGCTGGTTCAGCACTTTGGTGACGCCGTCGCGTTTGATTTCTTCCAGCGTAGCCCGATAAATTGCCGCCATCACCAAGCCAGTACGCTGGCGCTTGCGATCCACCGGCGGCAATTCGCCAATGGCGGTGGCGTAATATTGTTCGGCACGCTGAATCTGGAATTCCATCAACGCACGGAACTCGTCTGTTTCGCGGAAGTTGAGAATATCCGCGGCTGGTACGTTGAATTTCTGCAGCTCATCTACCGGCAGGTAAATCCGTCCGCGGCGGGCATCTTCACCGACATCGCGAATGATATTGGTCAGTTGAAACGCCAGCCCCAAGTCGTGTGCATACTTGAGCGTTTTGCGATCCGAGTAACCGAAAATCTGCGCAGCCATTTGGCCGACGACCGACGCCACGCGATAGCAGTAGAGTTGCAGATCTTTGAAAGAGGCATAACGCGCGGTATCGAGATCCATCTCCATACCGTCGATGACTTCCAGAAACAACTCGCGTGCCAGATCGTACTCTTTGATTGCTGGCAACAAGGCGCGAGTCACTGGATGCTGCGGAGAACCCGCATAAAGATTGTCGACTTCATTACGCCACCAGTTCAGCGTGGTGCGAGCAACACCCTCGTCGTGAGTTTCATCGACCACGTCGTCGACTTCGCGGCAAAACGCATAGAGTGCGGTAATAGAGCGACGTTGGGTCAACGGCAAAAAGCGAAAGCTGTAATAGAAACTGGAGCCACTCTGGGCCGCTTTATCTTCGCAATACTGATCTGGCGTCACAAGTTGATGTCCGGCAAAAGTTGGCGCAATTGTAGCGAAAAGCGCCCAACCTTGCTGGCGCGCTTATTTTTGCGCAGGTGGCAGTATCAAACGCACGGTATTGGTGGTGCCAGAAAATCCGGGAAAGCTCTGAAACAACGAGCGCGATAACCAAGGCAACGCCCAATCCAGATCCTGGCTGGCCGAGCGATTTACCGCCTTGCCTTCATACAACTTGGCAAACCGCCCTTGCTCCAGCAATTTGCGATCCGTGATATCTACCGCCAAAAAGCGTGTAAACACCGTGCTCTGGATCGACTGCGTACCCACGATGCCCGGTTGATCATAATATCGCGGCACGTAAACCCGCCCGCCTGGCGTGGAATACCAATCGTAGAACACGCCATAACCCACGGTGCCCCAGACCGGCTCCTGAGTAACGACAATCTGTCCATTGTCGACACCGTAGCTTAGCAAAACCAGCCAATCGGCCTGTTGCGGGTTGTCGGCGGGAATCAGACCTGCCACCGTCAACTGATCGGCTACGTCCTGTTCGGCAGTTTTATCCAGTAGGCTTTGCGATTGCGAAACGGTGTGTGAGAACGCAAAGCGTTTGCCAGCGACATCACTGGCGAGGGTGTGCCGGACCGTGACCTGAGCCACAAACTGCGGTGGCTGCGTGGCGCACCCTGCCAACACACCCAACAGCAGTACCAGCCAGACCAGTGAATAGCGTTTCATCTGATACACCTCTCGCAGGGTGATTAACGCGTTGCGGCACCACCAATTGAGCCGGGAATACGCGGAGTGCTGACTTCAACATCGGCGCATTGCGCGCGATTACGCAGGGCATGATCGATCAACACCAAAGCCAGCATTGCCTCGGCAATCGGCGTGGCGCGGATACCGACGCACGGATCGTGGCGGCCAGTTGTTGCCATCATGACCGGATTGCCCGCTTTATCAATCGAACGACGCTCTTGCGCGATGCTGGATGTCGGCTTCACGGCCAGATTGACGACGATGTCCTGACCGGTGGAAATCCCGCCCAGTACGCCACCTGCATGGTTGCTGGCAAACCCTTCGGGAGTTAGCTCATCGCTGTGGACTGACCCTCGCTGGGCCACGCTATCAAAGCCAGCTCCGACTTCCACGCCCTTTACCGCGTTGATACCCATCATGGCGTAGGCAATATCGGCGTCCAGGCGGTCGTATACCGGCTCGCCCAATCCCACCGGCACTTGCTCCGCGACCACGGTGATCTTGGCGCCGACCGAATCACGTTCGCTACGGATCTGGTCCATATAAGCTTCGAGCTGCGGCACAATGGCGTTGTTCGGCGCAAAGAAGGTGTTGTCGCTCACCTGATCCCAACTTTCAAACGGAATCTCGATTTCGCCCAGCTGGCTCATATAGCCACGAATCACCACCCCAAACTTCTCTTTCAGCCACTTCTTGGCCACTGCACCTGCCGCAACGCGCACAGCAGTTTCACGCGCAGAAGAACGGCCACCACCGCGATAATCGCGGATACCGTATTTGTGCCAGTAGGTGTAATCAGCGTGACCTGGGCGGAAGGTTTCGACGATCTTGCCGTAATCCTGACTGCGCTGGTCCTGGTTGCGGATCAGCAAGGCAATCGGTGTACCGGTGGTTTTACCCTCAAACACACCCGACAAGATCTCGACGGTATCCGGCTCTTTGCGTTGGGTTACGTGGCGGGAAGTGCCGGGTTTGCGGCGATCCAGTTCAAGCTGGATATCAGCCTCGGATATCTCCAGCCCAGGAGGGCACCCGTCAATCACGCAGCCAATTGCCGGGCCGTGTGATTCACCAAAAGAACTGACGCTGAAGAGCAAACCAAACGAATTGCCGGACATCGTAACTCCTGGAGCTGCGCGCTCAGATCGGACCGCGCCGTCTGAAACTTGAGAAAGAGTTCGATTTTAACATGATGGCGGGCAGCGTAGCCGTATCGACCTGCAGGCTCCTGCCCGGCCTGGCGGTGCAAAGCAAAACGCCCGGTACAGGTTCCTGTCCGGGCGTTCAAAAGGGTGTCTGGCAATGACCTACTTTCACACGGGTAATCCGCACTATCATCGGCGCTAAGTCGTTTCACGGTCCTGTTCGGGATGGGAAGGCGT